>JAHZEH010000082.1:0-3335 GCA_019421925.1 Clostridia bacterium | reverse complement strand
CCGTTTTGACCCCGGATGGCCGCCATTCCGCTGGCCTTTCCCCCCTCCTCACAGAAATCCTCCACATATTCCAGCGCCTTGGAGAGGGTGAGCACCCCCTCTGTCACCAGGTCCATGCCCTCCACCCGCGCGGTGGGAGGAATTTCCGGGTCCATATACTCCATGCTCACATGCAGCTGCCTGTCCAACACCCTGCACAGGAGCTGGGAGGTGGTGCCTCCACAGACCACGTGCATACCCGGCAGAGAGACGAAACGGTACACGTATTCCTCGTCCCTCTCCCTCTCCGCTGGCGGTCCGACAATCATGTTGAGCTGTTTGGGACGGCGGACGCGCAGCGTCAGCACGGTGGTGTCGTCCCCCGGCTTCTGGCCATACAGGCAGTCGCAGGCCGAGAGCAGCATTTTGGTCATGCCGACGGCCGACATGCCCGGCCGGTAGTTGCCCACCACATGCTCGACGATGTTGGGTCTCTGCCAGCCCAGGTTGAGGACGTGCCCCACGCCCGCATGGACCGCGCCGTCGGAGAAGGCCACAAAGGTGTCCTCCGGGATGGCTTTGAACCGCTTTTCATGGATGATCTTGCCGTTGATGACCCGTTCCCGGCCGGGAACCTGGAGCACCTGCCCCCGGCGCAGGACAATGAGCTCCGGGTTGTCAAATTCCACAATGTATACGTCGCCCGACTCGAAAATCTGTATGATCGTGAAGGTGCAATAGGCGATGCCCCGCTCCCTGCAGACAGGCAGCGTATTGGTGATGGTATCCACCGCCTCCTCAATGGTGGAGCCCCCCGAGAGCATGGTGGCGATGATCTTGCTGGTCAGGGTGGAGAGGATATTGGCCTTGACGCCGCTCCCCAGGCCGTCGGCCAGGGCGGCCACCACGTAGTCCTTGGTGCGGATGATCTCCGCCGTGTCTCCGCACAGCTCCTCGCCGTATTTATTGAGGCTCTCGCAATAGCTTTCAATATATACGCTCATACTCCGCCCTCGCTCATCTCCGAAAGGATAGATTTTTTCAGCTTGTTCAGGGCCAGCTTGGTCTCGGCTGTTGTCTCGCCCAGCAGGGAGGCGATCTCCTGAGCGACGCGCATCTGCTTGTCGATGACATTCTGGGCAATCAGCGCCGCGTTGTTGGAGAACTCCAAACGGCTCTCCCTCTGCCGCTCCTCCAGGGTGATATCCTTGAGCATCAGCAGGTAGACATGCTGGTTGCCCACCCTCACCAGGCTCTGCTCGACGATAATATCCAGAGCCTCATAGTGCTTTTTCATGTCCTTGACGGGCTGACCGTTGAGCAGCGCCACCATCAGGTCGTCGCAGGGCAGGAATTCCCCCAAGGGGCGTCCCTTGATCTTCCGATCCTCCCCGCGCAGGAGCTTGCGCGCCGCTGGGTTAACCTCCATAATCGTGAACTCCTCGTCCAGAATGAGAATGCCATTGGGGGTGTATTCCACCACCGCATTGGACATGTTCTCCGCCTGCTCCCGCATGAAGGGAAGGCACATGCGGATGTCCGCCTTGCCCTGGTAGACGGCGATGGCCTTCTCCCGGCAGGTGGGATAGCCGCATCCACCGCAGTTGAGCAGCTTCTTGGGGGAGTTCTTGCCCATCGAGATCAGGATCCGGCGGATCTCGTCGTCGCCGATGGCCTTCTCCCGGCTAGACTTGTCCTCAAACTGCTTGGAGAGCGCGCAGGCCCTGCCCTCCGTCTGTGCGGCGGGGTAGTCCTCCGCTGCGGAGGAGTTTTTGAGCAGCAGATCCTTGGCCGTAAGGAAGGCGGTGCGCATGGAGCGCATCACCGGGCCGCTGATGCAGCCGCCCGTGCAGATGCTGAGCTCCAAGAAATATCCCGTCAGGTTCTGCTCCAGGATGGAGCGGCAGACCTGGATACACTGGTCCGCCCCGTTGATGGGCACGCACTCATATCTGCGCCGGGCAGGCTTGGCGATCATGCGGATCATGCCCGCGGGTTCGGAATATACCCGGGCCAGCTTATTCTGCACGGCGACGCCCTCACTGTCCCGCTCGCCCAGTGTCACGCCCGCCATCCGCATCCACTGCAGCACCTCGTCGAATGTCAGCACGTAGTCCAGGGCATACTCGTTGGCTGGGTCCACGCACTCGTGCTTCTTGGAGATGCAGGGCCCAATGAAGGCCACCTTGACGTCATCCCCGTAAGTCTCCCGCATCATGCGGGCATGGGCCACTGCCGGCGGCGCCACGGGCGCAAGCTGAGGAATGAGCGCGGGGAAATACTTCTCAACCAGCAGCACCACCGAGGGACAGGCCGTGGTGATGATATTTGGCATCTTCCCCTCATACATCAAATTCTCATAGGCCAGGGCAACCTGCTGGGCCCCAATCGCCGTCTCCTCCACATGGGCAAATCCTAGCTTCTTGAGCCCGGCGGAGAGCTGTACAATGTCGAACCCCGGAAAAGCGGCCACATAGCTGGCGTCCAGGCTGACATATACCTTCTCCCCAGCCCGCAGAGCGTCCTTCAGGGAGGGCAGATCGCTTGCCACATACTTGGCCTTCTGGGGGCAAATAAGCAGGCACTCCCCGCAGAGGATGCAGCCCTCCTCCAGAATTTCAGCCTTTTCATCCTTATAGGCGATGGATTTGACCGGGCATTCCCGGATACACTTATAGCAGTTCCTGCAATTGGACTCCTTTAAACGGATGATGCTCATCGGCCCGGTTCCCCTTTGGCTTGATTTTCTTGCGACTCTGAGAGGATGCGGTCAAAGGCGGCAACCGCCTCCTCGGGCGTGACGCCATAGCAGCGCTCGCCGTCAACCAGAACGGACACGCCTTTTTCCGTGCAGCGCTGCATGCAGAAAGCCGCCCGCAGCGCAATTTTATCCCCCAGTCCCCGTTCCTCAATCAGCGTCTTAAAGGTCTCCACCAGCTTTTGAGAGCCCCTGAGGTGACAGGAGCTCCCCACACAGATGCAAATTTCCGTCATCAGCGGATCACCGTCCTTTCATTCGCATGATTCCCCAGGCGTACAGGGGTAAGCTCATGCAATCCCTGGATTTATTGTAAAGGTTCCTTCTCAGTTGCACAAGGGCCACATCCTGCGGATCACTGGACTCCCCCCCTTCCCCAGTGATACAATGAATACTGACAGCGCAAACCATAGGAGGTCATCTCATGCCCATCGTGTCATATTCCGAGATTCTGGGCCGCGCCAAAGCGGAGGGCTATGCAGTCGGCTGTTTCAACATCGTCAACGACACCACCCTCTACGCCTGCCTGGATACGGCTGAGGCGCAGCGTTCCCCCATCATCCTGGCCTTTTCCCAGGGGCATCTGGACTATGTCAAC
>JAHZEH010000081.1:7708-7915 GCA_019421925.1 Clostridia bacterium | reverse complement strand
CGGCGCAGCAAATCCCGGAGGAGGGAGGGGACGCTGTCAACACACCCTGTCCCACTGGTGAACCGGAGGAGGGAAGGCAGCCTGCTTCTGAGCGCCCCGCTGCCACCGAGTTGGAAATCTGGGTGGAGGGGGAGGCTCAAAAGGTTGCGGCGACTCTCTATTTTGGCGACGGTTATTCGATCTGCATTCCGGATGAGGGGTGGAATA
>JAHZEH010000081.1:0-7698 GCA_019421925.1 Clostridia bacterium | reverse complement strand
CGAACAGGCTGCCCTGGGGGTCGAGTATCAAGCCGGGTCCACGCTGGAGTCCGCCGGGGCGGGGCTGATGGAGCAGGGCTATATTCAGATGGGCGGCGATGGGAATGACTGGGGCTGGGACGACGCCGGCACCGGTATCTCCAAGAATGTCCAATTGCATGAGGGAGCCGGCGGCGTCTGGTCCGTCTGGTATCAATACCCTTTCGGAGAGGGGGAGGAGGGATGGGGAAGCCGGCTGCCCTTCCTGACAGAGACGTTTGAGATCAATTGAACTGTAAGGAAACCGTCCGCTGGGATCTGTCTGTGGCGCTTATCCCGGGACGCCGCCATTCAGACGGCGTCCCCCTTTTTGTTTCGATGCGTTTGGAGCCCTTCAAAACCCGTGGTTAAAAAGGCGGCCGCAGGAGAATTTTAAGAGAAAATTGCTTTTTCTCCCGGGCAGATGGTGTTATGATTGGGAACAGACGACGTGGGGCCGCGCCACGGAAAGAAGCGGCGCAGAAGGAGAAAACGGATCAATGCAGTGGATGATGGCGGGAAATGTGGCGATTTTGGCGCTGTTCTGTTTTTATTTGGCGCATAAGCTCTATGTGTTGCTCGGGGCGGGAAGGGGCAGAAAGCTCAATAAACTGCTCTTTGCCTCCCTTTACGCCCTGGCCGCCATTCTGTGCGTGGGCGCCTTTTTCTGGAAACGCTCGGCCGATCTGGCTCCCTGGCTCTCAGGGCTGTGCTCTATCCTGTCCGCGTTCTATATTGGCATGATGATCTACGGCCTTCTGCTCTTTGGGCTGACGGACATTGCCCGGCTGCTGGTGCGCCTGTTCCGCATGCGGGGGAGGTTCAGGGCTTTTCTCGCCCGGTGCTATGCCCGGGGGCTGACGGTATTTCTGCTCTCCGCCCTGCTGACGGGCCTGGCGATGGTCAACACTCAGATTTTTGTGGTCAAGCCCTACGATATCGCGGTGGACGGGAGGGGGAGCGGGCTGGACGGCCTGAACGTGGTCATGGTCTCCGACCTGCACCTGGGGGCCACCATGGGCTATCGGGGGCTGGCGCGCATGGTGGACAGGATCAACGCGCTGGAGCCCGATGTGGTTTGCCTGTGCGGGGACATCTTTGACGAGGCCACTCCCGACTCCCTCAAGGAGGCGGCCAGTGCGGCGTTTTCCAGGATTGAGAGCCGGTACGGGAGTTACTTTGTCATTGGCAACCACGACTACGGCCACGCGGACGAGGGGATCGCGGAGGCCACGCTGGACTATTTCCGCCGGGCCAACGTACGGGTTCTGAGCGACGAGGCCGTGACGGTGGAGGACGGGTTTATCATCGCCGGACGGACCGACTCCACAGGCATTTTCCGCAATGAGAAGCGCAAATCCGTCTCGGATATCCTGGAGGGCAAACAGGAGGAACTGCCCGTCATCCTTCTGGACCACAAGCCGGGCGACGTGGAGGAGGCCGCCCGCGCGGGGGGCTCTCTCCAGCTCTCCGGCCACACCCATTCCGGGCAGGTGCTGCCCGTGGCTTTCCTCATCGATGCGGTCTTCCCTATCAGCTATGGGGAGGGGAAATTTGAGGATATGTACGCGGTGGTCAGCTCGGGCCTGGGGGCCTGGGGCTTCCCGCTCCGGCTGGGCAGCCGCAGCGAGATTGTACAGGTGCGCCTGAGTTTCCAGGGGGACTGAAAAGCTCCCCGCGGCCTTGACAGGCGGGGATGGATTGATTATAATTTTTGCAGTTTCATATTTTCTGCTTTGACCGGGGAATCCCCCCTCCTCCGTTTCCAGAGAGCCGGCGTGTGGTGCGAGCCGGCGGCGGAGAGGCTGGGCTGCCGCCCCGCGAGCGAGGGCCAGATAATGGCCCCGCCCGCCCAGCGTTAACAGGGCGATAAGAGGGCTATCCCTTCCGCATGGAGGCGGGCGGGGAGGGCCAAATTGGGTGGTACCGCGGAGCTGTGTTTTCGTCCCAAGCGAAGACATGGCTTTTTTATTTGCGCTCCGCCCGGAACCAGGATGATACAACCAATGATCTCTGAAAGGGGTAACGACACTTGAAAGCACTCAAATCCTATGAACTGCGCGAAATGTACCGGAAATTCTTCGAGTCCAAGGGCCACAAGATCATCCCTTCGGCCTCCCTGATCCCTGAGAACGACCCCACCGTCCTGTTCACAACGGCGGGCATGCATCCCCTTGTCCCCTATCTCATGGGCGCGACTCATCCCGAGGGCAAACGCCTGGTGGACGTGCAGAAATGCGTGCGCACCGGCGATATCGACGAGGTCGGCGACTACAGCCACTGCACCTTCTTTGAGATGCTGGGCAACTGGTCCCTGGGCGATTACTTCAAGGAGGAGGCCATCGCCTACTCCTGGGAGTTCCTGACCAGCCCCGAGTGGCTGGGCATCGAGAAAGACCGCCTGTATTTTACCTGCTTTGCGGGCGAGGAGGGCATCCCCAAGGACACCGAGGCGGCGGAGATCTGGATGAAGCAGGGCGTTGATCCCAGCCACATTTTCTTCCTTGACCGCAAGCACAACTGGTGGGGCCCGGCCGGCATCACCGGTCCCTGCGGCCCGGACACCGAGATGTTCATTGACACCGGCAAGCCCGCCTGCGGCCCGGACTGCAACCCGTCCTGCTCCTGCGGCAAGTACCTGGAGATCTGGAACGACGTGTTCATGCAGTATAACAAGGACGCGGACGGCAATTATATTCCCCTGGCCCAGAAGAACGTGGACACGGGCATGGGCCTGGACCGCACCGTGGCCGTGCTTCAGGGCGTAAAGTCTGTCTATGACACGGACGTATTTGAAAAAATCCTGGGCAAGATCTCCGAGCTCTCCGGCAAGCAGTACCACGACAGCGAGGAGATTACCCGCGCCTTCCGCATCATTGCCGACCATATGCGCTGCTCCACCTTTATCATCGGCGACCCCCGCGGCGTCACCCCCTCCAATGTGGATCAGGGATATATCCTGCGCCGCCTCATCCGCCGGGCCATCCGCTGGGCCATGAAGCTGGATATCGCCGAGGGCCAGCTCTACCAGGTCTGCGAAGCTGTGATCGAAACCTATGGCAAGTACTACCCCGAGCTGGTGGAGAAGCGGGAGTTCATCATTGACCAGATCCAGAAGGAGGAGGCCCGTTTCCAACGCACCCTCAAGCAGGGCAACAGGGAGTTTGAGCACATTGCCGCCAAGCTGGAGGCGGGCGCGACCATCGACGGCCCTACGGCTTTCCGCCTGTATGACACCTATGGCTTCCCCATCGAGATGACCTCCGAGATGGCCCATGAGAAGGGCTTTACCGTGGACATGGACGGTTTTGAGGCCGCCTTTGCCGCCCATCAGGAGAAGAGCCGTGCGGGCGCGGAACAGCGCTTCAAGGGCGGCCTGGCGGACACCAGCGAGCAGACGGCCCGCCTGCATACCGCCACTCATCTGCTGGACGCCGCCCTGCGCAAGGTGCTGGGGGACGACGTGTTCCAGCGCGGCTCCAATATCACCGCCGAGCGCCTGCGCTTCGACTTCTCCTTTGGCCGCAAGATGACCAAGGAGGAGCTGGCTGAGGTGGAGAAGCTGGTCAACGAGGCCATTGCCGCCGCTCTGCCCGTCACCTGTGAGGAGATGACGGTGGAGGAGGCCAAAGCCTCCGGCGCCATTGGTATCTTCGACTCCAAGTACGGCAATAAGGTCAAGGTCTACAGCGCGGGCGACTTCTCCAAGGAGATCTGCGGCGGACCCCATGCGAGCAATACCGCCGAGCTGGGCTTCTTCAAGATCAAGAAGGAGGAGGCGTCCTCCGCCGGCGTCCGCCGCATTAAAGCGGTCATTGAGGGATGCTGACTTTGCGCGCTTCCCAAGCCAAACGCATGAGCAACCAGGCGTGCGCGCCTGTTGCCGCTGAACCCATAGGATAACCAGGCGTGCGCGTCCGCCGGCAGAAAAGCTGCTCCCTTTGCACCGCAGCTATTTGCTGGCGGGAGCGGAGCCGTGTCCAGCGGTACGGAACAGAGTGCTGCCCCCGGAAGGACCCATCACGCCGAACCCTATAAAGAGAGCCCCGGTTTCTATAAACCGGGGCTCTCTCTATGCAATTTGTCCGGCTCCACCGGAGCCCAGATGTGGAAATACCGGTCGAATTCCCCGCCAAAGTGGAGATTCACCACGCCCAGGGAGAGGATATCCCCGCAGAGCTGGAGGCCCCGCTGTTCCAGAAAGGGGAAGAGAGAACTAAAATCGGGGGGAAGCTGGGTATTGTTGGCGTGAAGGATGGCGTGGGCGGCCCGGACGGGGGGATGGTAGCGGACGATGCTGCTCTCTTGGATCGAGAAGAGGGAGGCGTACTTCCGGTCGATGCCCAGCCCGCTGACGGAGTTACTCTGGTCGTTTTTTTCCAGGGGGATGCGGAGCTTCTCCTGGAAATAGCGGGTGGAGAGCATAGTGAAGGGCACATAGCGCATCCACTCCCCCATGACGGCCTGGCGCCGCTGATCGGGCACCACGTCCCCACGGGCGAAGAATTCCAACCGGTACAGGCCGGGCCGGGAGGCCAGCTCCCAGCGGCCCAGTTGGGCGGGAAGGAGCTCTATCTCCCGGGCGATCTCCTCCACACGCTCTACCTTCCGGGCCTGCAGCTCGAGCTCGGAGCGCAGTTCTGCCGCCTTGGCCCGATAGGCGGCGGCCACCTCCGGCATCTCACAGGCGTTGGCCAGGCGGCCGGCCTCCTTGATGGAGAATCCGCTCTCCCGGTACACTCTTCCGTAGAGCAGCATGGTGATGTCCATGATATCAAAGGCCCGGTACCCCGATTCCCCCGCTTTTTCAGGATAGACCAGGCCGTGCTTTTCGTACAGCCGCACCCCCTCGTCGGACATACCCATGAGCTTGGCCACCTTACCCGTCTGTTTCTGTGGAAAGACATGGCCCTTTGTATGCCGGTATTTCCTTTCTCCCCGCATGCTCCTGCCCTCCTGTCTCTGCTTTTTTTAGAGTACCCCAGCGCGGAGGGATTGTCAAAGGAAAGACGCCCCGGCGCAGCCTGCCCCGGGGCGTCCCGGATCAATGATTCTTTTTTACCTGGCGGCCTGGGCCAGCGCGTCGTTGACGGCCTCCAGGATGCCGTTGCTGGTCACCGTCGCGCCCGCAACCACATCCACGTCTGTGGACTGGGCCTCCGCAATTCTGCCGGGCATCTTCTCCACGGCGGGCTCGCAGATGCCGGGGGTATCGTTGACTGCGGTGACGGTTACGGAGAGGATGCTGTCCTCCGTGACGGCGACCTCCACGGTGATATCGCCGCCCATGCCGTGGCCTGTGCCCGTATAAGTGCCCGCTGTGAGGGAGAGGGGCTGGGCCTCGGACTCCTCTCCACCCGTCTCCGCCTGGGCGGCCTGTTTGCCGTTGGAGAGGGTGGGGATGAGGGACTTATCGGCGGTGGCGGCATTTTTGCCCGCGATGCGGCCGGTGGCGAGAGCCTCGCCCACATTCCCGCCGCCGTTATAACCGTGTACGTACATGCTGCCGAACTCGCCCGCGCTGTACAGATGGGGGATGGCGTAGCCGTCCAGGTCCACGACCTCGCAGTTGGCGTTGCGCACGGCGCCGCCCTGGGTATTGGTCAGCGTGGGGGTGAGCTCCATGGCATAGTAGGGGCCCTCGCCGCTGATGGGAAGGAGGGTGGCCGCGGAACGCTTGAACTCTACGTCATAGCCCTCTGCGCAATACCCGTTGTAGGTCTGGACGGTAGCGGTCAGGTTCTCGGCGGGCACGCCGATGAGGGCGGCCAGCTCAGGGAGGGTATCCGCTTTGACGATCCAGCCCTTCTCCAGCTCAGCCGTGTTGTCTGCGCTCCAGCCGCCGGAGGTGGTGATGGGCCCGGCGGTGAAGGCCGCCTCGTCAAACACCGCATAGGCGGGCAGGGCGGTGACGGCGGTCTGATAGGTGCCGTGGGTGGGCATCTTGCCATGGCGGGTCATCAGGGACTCGTTGAGGAAGCGGGTGCCGTCCGGGCCCACAAAGATAGCGGTGCGGGAGCCCAGGGACATGGCCAGGGAATAGCCGTAATAGACGTTGCTGTCAGGGTCTTTGAAATTGAGATCGGGGCCGGCGGGGTTGTTCATGTGCCACAGATCCGCCCCTACTTTCATAGCCATGACGATGCCGTCGCCTGTATTGTAGGGGGTGCCCTTGGGATAGGCGTACTTCATATGGAGGTAGTTCTGGATCATGTCCTGGTTATTCTCATAGCCGCCGCAGGCCATGACCACCCCGTTTTCCGCTCTGACATTGACCGGCGTGCCCTCGCGTTCCACTGTTACGCCGGTGACAGTCCGGGTTTCACCGTCCTGAATCAGCTCCACGGCGGGGGAAGCGTACCACACGTCAATGCTCTCCGCCCGGGCCTTGACAGACTCGTCCAGCAGCTTCCACAGTTTGCCCGTGCTGCGCTCGTTGTCGATCAGGAGGCAGCGCATGGTTTCGGAGCCCGCGGCTTCGGGGAACTCCGGATAGGTGATCTCACCGATGTTCTGGGCTCCCAGCGACTCCAGCCAGGGTCCCAGCTCGTGCATGCCCTCCACCGTGGCACGCACCAGCGCCGCATCATAGCGGTAGCCCTCGAAGATTGTGTCAAAGTACTGGCAGGCCGTCTCCACGTCGGTGGGGGAGAGAATCTGCTGGCCGCTCACCTTGGTGTTGCCGCCCTCGGCCCCCTCAGGGGCTTTCTCCACGACCAGAACTTTGGCCCCCTCGCCGGCGGCGGCAATAGCGGCGGATGCGCCGGCTCCGCCGTAGCCGATGACCACGACGTCGTATTCGGCAGCCCAATCCACGCCGCTTTCACCGGAGCCCTCCGGGCTGGGTTGGGGCGTGGCCTCGGTCTGACCGGTTACAGACCCGGACGCTTCGGGGCTCTGGGAGGGCGTGCCCGCGCAGCCCACAGCCGCCAGGGACAGCAGCAGCGCCAGGGCCATTGCAGTGAACTTCTTCATGTCTTTCCTCTCCTTTGTATGTTTTTCAGCCCTGCGTTCGCCTGGACAACCGGTCGGGAACAGAGGGTGCGGCAGAGCGCCCTTGTTGGGATATCATTGTCCAGGCCGGGCTAAAATCAGTGTAGAGTCCCAAGCGGCTTGACAGTCAAGGACCAAAAGAAATCCGGGAACGGATCGGGCCCCAGGATCGTGTCTATATCAGAGAGATGGAAATCACCGACCAGGAAAGGAGATTTGTCCCATGAGACAGAAGAAAAAAGCAGGGAGGGGGGTACGCGCGATGGCGCTCGCCCTGTCCGCTGGAATGGCCCTTTGTACCCTCGCCGGATGCACAGGGGGCGGCACAGCCAAGGCCGATACCCTGTCGGCCGCCCAGTACCCGGAGAAGATCGGTTTTGAGGACTATGACGCCCAGCACGCCGCCCGGATTGCCCGGGGGGAGCTGGATAAGGGCTTCCTGGAGGACATCGCCGAATTCTGCGCCCAGTCCGCCTGCACCGTCCTGCGGGACCGGGGGGAGGGCAACGGCCTGTTCTCGCCGGTCAGCCTGGCGGTGGCCCTATCCATGGCGGCGGGAACGGCGGACGGGGAGACCCGCGGCCAGGTGCTCTCCGCGCTGGGTGTGGATTCCATGGATACCCTGGAGAAGGAGATGCACAAGCTCTTTCAGGCGCTCTACTACGACAACGAGATCGGAACTCTCAG
>JAHZEH010000080.1:612-7926 GCA_019421925.1 Clostridia bacterium | reverse complement strand
CTCCTGTTTTTGACCAATCGCTATAAAACACACCCCCTCGTGTACATCGTCTTGGCCGCTGCGGTGGGGTGGATCTTCAAATTTGAGGAGGCGGGGTTTATGTGGATTGTATATGCGCTTCTCTCGGCCGTTTTTGCCAGTTTGACGGCCATCCTGTCCAAAATTGGCATCGAGGGGGTCAACTCCAACCTTGCCACTGCCATTCGCACCATCGTGGTGCTTGTGATGGCCTGGGGCATGGTATTCATCACGGGGGCCCAGCACGGCATCAAGGATATCTCCAGCCGCAGCCTGCTGTTTTTGGTCATATCGGGTGTGGCTACGGGACTCTCCTGGCTGTTTTATTTCAAGGCCATCCAGATGGGGGACGTCTCGGTGGTGGTCCCCATCGACAAGCTGAGCGTTGTCATCACTATGGTTCTGGCCTTCTTTATCCTCAAGGAGGATATGAACCTCAAATCCATCCTGGGCGGCGCGCTTATCACAGCGGGCACATTGGTTCTGGTCATCAAGTGAGGAACGGCTAAACGTATTTCCTGGGAAGGAGGCGTCCTCTGTCTGGGCCGCCGGGGGATTGTGCCGGGCCTGCCCGGAGGCGGAGGGGCGGCATCCCTCCTGCCCGAATACGGGCGAATCAGTGAAGAACCCACCGGCATATGCCGGTGTTTTTTGTGCTCAGTTTCCTCTGCGGTACGCCCTGTAGAAGTGGATGGACAGAGCGGCGCACACAGCGATACCGGCGAGGAAGGGGATGGCCAGCAACAGGGAGACGCTCGCCGGGGCGCTGGCACCCAGATAGGCGCCCTGGTATTTGAGGTGGCACCAATTGTACGCGACCAGAGCGCACATGCTATGGGACAACAGGGCGGAGAGGACAGCAAAAAGGATGGCTAGGGATTTGTACATGATTGGAACTCCTTCACTTATGTCTGCGGAAATACAGGAGGATGGCCAATCCGAAAATGAAAGAGAGAATGCACAGCAGGAGCAGGAGCCCCAGGCCGTTGAGCGTGATTGCAGAGGAGGCGCCTGCCTGTTCTGCAACAGAGGGGTGCAGGATGGCGGCGATTCCCCAGATGACAATGCAGAGAACCCCTAGGACGCACAGGGCCGCGCCAAGGATCAGCAGGCCGTTTCTGCCGCCGGATCTCTCCCCTTTCCGGGAGACCGGCGGCGGAGCGCCCTCCTCATCCGTTAACAGGGAGTCTGTGGAGACTTCAAAATATCTGCTCAGCGCCAGGAGCTTGTCCAGATCGGGCAAAGACTGCCCGCTCTCCCATTTGGAGACGGCCTGCCGGGACACACCCAGCGCCTCGCCTAACTGTTCCTGGGAGAGCCCTTTCTGTTTTCGCAGGGTGAATATTTTTTCGGATAAGGCCACGCTATTACCCCTTTCCAAGCTCAGGATATGAAATCAGGCGGTTGCCTGCAAGCGGGTTTGCCTTGCAATCGGTCAACCGGCGGTTGACAGAGGCGTTTTTCAGGCCAGATCGAGGGTGACGCTGCTGCCGCAGTCGTCCTTTTTGACCAACAGGCGGGTCTCCAGCCGCTCTCGAAGCTGAGGCACATGGGAGATGAGACCGACGGTCAGACCGTCCTGCCGCAGCAGTTGCAGGGCGTCGAGAACGGTTTCGAGCAGCTCCCCGTCCAGGGTGCCGAATCCCTCGTCCAGGAAAAACAGATGCATGGGTTTGCCCCGCATCCCGATCTGAAGGGAGAGGGAGAGGGCGAGCGCCAGGGAGACCAGAAAGGTCTCCCCGCCGGAGAGGGTGTCCGTACTGCGCAGGATGCCCCCCGCGAAGTTGTCCCGCACGAGAAAGGCGTTATCCTGGCCGGTCTCCAGGGAGTAGCGCCCTCCGGTCAGCTTTTCCAGCCGGAGGGAGGCGTCCAGCGCAATTCTCTGGATATATTCTGTGGCGATGAAGTTGACCAGGTCCTTGCCCCGGAGCATGGCGTGAATTTGGGACACCAGCCCCTGTTGCTTCTGCGCCTGTTCCAGGGTGGAACCCAGGACAAGGGAGCGCCTGTGGCGAACCTGTATCTCCTCGTATTGGGCTTGGATTTGCCCCAGCGCCTGGTGGGCCTGTCCCCGTTCTGATTCGAGAGCCTGAAACCGGGTCTGTAAGCCTGACAGCTCCTCCTCAGTGATAGCGCCGCCGGAAAGGGTACCCCTGGCCTGGGCCAGAGCCCCCTGGGCTCTGGCATGGGCCTCCGCTGCGGCCTGAATCTGCTGCTCCGCCTGTTCACGGCTCCGGCGCAGGGACTCCAGACGGCCGGCGCAGGAGTCGAGAGATTTTACCAGTGCTGTTTGGGTCTGGGCGGCAGCCTCCGCCGTTCCGCCCGGCAGCAGAGCGAAACCTCCCTCAGCGAGAAGCGACTCCAACTGCTTGATGGACTGTCTCAGAAATTCCCGCTTGGACAGGAGTGCGTCTCTTTTGCTCCGGCAGTCCTGCAGGGCCCTGTTCGCCGCCTCACTTCCGGCGGTGAGTTCTTGAAGGCTGACTTTTACAGCGGCGATCTCCTTCTGTGTAGCCTCAAGTTCCCGCTGGCGCTCCGCATAGAGGCCGGCCCGCTCCTCAAAGTCCATGACGCCGCATTCCCCGGCCAGTTTCAGAAACTGTTCCTCGCTCTGGGCGCAGAGGGTGCGGGTCCTGTCAAGCCTCTCCTGGGCGGCGCGGCAGAGCGCACTGTGCTCCGCTGCCGCGGAGGCAGAGGAGGCGGCGCTTTTACGGCTCTCCTCAAGCTCATCCTCCCGGGCGCGCAGCGCCTTTTGCAGAGCGGTACGGATGTCTGCCAGCTGATTCTGCGCAGGAGGGGCGGGTTGAGGGTGGTGGCGGGACCCGCAGACAGGGCAGGGCTCCCCCTCATGCAAAAGGGCGGAGAGGGATGCCGCCGCGTTTTCCTGCCGCCGGCGGTCCAGGAGCGCCAGGTGCTCCTCCAACGCGGCCTGGGCGGCTCGCACCGCCGCCTCCCGTCGGATCAGCCCGGCCCGGGCCCTGTCCTGCTGGCCGGAGGCTTCGTTCAGGTTCTGCAGGGCGGCGGATAAATCAGCTTCCGCCTGCTTTACCTGCTCCTGAACGTCTCTCCATTGTTGTTGAAGGGCTCTGCCCCGCAGGATGCGCTCCTGCTCCCCATAGGGAATCTGTAACCCGGCGGCGGACTGCTCCAGTGCATCGGCCCGGGCCCGTTTCTCCTCTAAAAGGCGGGAGGCCTCCCGGTCTCTGTTCTCAAGAGATTGGATGGCGCTCTCCAAATGTGCGAGCTCCTCCTCCATGGCGGCGAGATCCGCCCAGCGTCCGTCGTACTGCCGGGCGGAGGGGAGAAGAGCGGAGAGGGAGGAGAGCCTGGCCCGCAGATCCTCCTGCCGGGAGAGCAGGGGTTCCTCCTGCTGTTCCAGCTCCTTTAAAATCTGCTGGGCATTCTGCCGGGCCTCCTCGAGGCGGGTTTCCGCCTGTTCGGCCCCGGCCTGTGCGCTTTTCAGACGGAGAACGTTTTGATAGAGCGCCTGACCGCGCTCCCAGTCCTTTGCCGCCTGGGCATACTGCCCGTCCAGAGCGTCGCACTCGCCCTGGGCCAGAGTAAGGGCGTTCTGAAGCTGGGCAAGCCTCTCCTGGGAACAGTCCCCAAGTTCCCCGAGTTGGGCTTGGAGTTGGGCGGCCTTGGCTGACCAGAAATCCAAAGCGCTCTTGGCTTTGGCTGAGAGCTCCCGGCCATAGGGCTCCAGCCCGAAGAGGCGCTCGATCATCTCCGTGCGCTCCTTGCCTCCCAGGCGCAGGAAAGAGGCGAACTCCCCCTGGGGGAGCATGACGGCCCTGCGGAAATCCTCAAAGCTGAGGCCCAGAAGTTCCTGAAGGAGCCGGTCCATCTCCCGCTGCTTATCGGTCAGGACGATGTCCTCCGCCCCCACGCGGATCAGGCGGCAGTCCTGCCTCCCGGGGGATTTCCCCCGGGGCGGGGTGAACCGGCGGACGGCCCGGTAGACCTCTCCGCCTCCATCCAGAGAGAAAGTGAAGTCCACCTCCATCCATTTGCTCTGGGTGTTGATGAGGGGGGAGAGGCTCTGCCTGCCCATGCGGGGGGCCGCGCCATATAGGGCGATGGTCATGGCGTCAAGCACGGTGGATTTGCCGCTGCCTGTGGGGCCAAAGATGCCGAACAGCCCGTTTGCGCACAGGGAGGAGAAATCAATCTCCGCCCGCCTCTGATAACTCCCCAGACCCTCAAACGCCAGACGTATCGGTTTCATGGGCAAAGTCTCCTTCCATGAGCTTGACAAAGCATTGGGTCAGTTCCTCGCTGGGGGGAAGGCCCCGGCGCGCCTGGTAATAGCCGCGGAAGATCTCCTCCGGGCTGCTGGTCCTCCAGGACAGGGTCCCGCTGGGAACCTGGGCGGACCCTTCGGGCTGCCACAGGATGTTGATGAGGCGGGGCCGTTCCCTGCGCAGGGCGGTGATCTCCGCTGGCAGAAGGGGACTTGGGGAGGTGACGGACAACTCCAGCCAGGCCTCCCTCTCCTCGTCAGACTGGGCGCGCAGAAGGGCCTGTTCAAAATTGCCGCATTGCCAGCGCAGGAGCTTATGCCCGCCGGTGATGGGAAGGGGGGTGACCCGAACCTCTCCGCCGGGGATGGCGTCCACCAGCAGGACCTGCTTGGGACGGCCGCCCTCCCCAAAGTCCTGCTGCAGCAGGGAACCGCTGTACCATGCGTTCTGAGCGGCCTGCTGGGGACGGTGGAGATGGCCGAGGGCCACGTATTGGGCGGAAGGGAATTCTGAGAGATCCACCAGGGCGGAGCCTCCCACTCCCTCAATATGGCGTTCATCCCCCGAGACCTTGGCGTGGCGGGCGAAGAGATGGGCGGCAATGATATTGACGCACTGCTCGTCAAAGGCGGCGGCACTCTCCCGAAGCAGGGAGCAGACTGCCTCCGAGTAGGAGCGGTCCCGCGCCTCCCCATCCATGCTGGAGGTGAAGAGGCGGCGCATCCGGCCCTCGCTGACATAGGGCAGAGCGGCAATCACGATCTCCTCCTGCGAGAGAGGGGGGGCCAGGCGGAGGGCGTTGCCCTGGGCGCTGACAAAGCCCCGACCCTCCGAGGGCAGGGATGCAGCCGGGGAGGGGCGGCCCAGCAGATAAATGCCGTGGCGCAGGGCGAGGGGACTGGCGGCGCACAGTCCGTCCGGGCTGTCATGGTTGCCGGAGATCACGACCACGAGAACGCCCTGTTCCGTGAGGCGGGTGGCGGCGGCATAGAACAGTTCCTGGGCCCAGGTGGGCGGACTGGTGGAGTCGTACAGATCCCCGGCGATCAGCACGAGGGCGGCCCGCTGCTCCAGGGCGATGCGGCAGACGTCCTGGACGGCGGCCCGCTGTTCATCCTCCCGGGAGCGGCCCTCCAGGGTGCGGCCAAGATGCCAGTCCGACGTGTGTAATATGCGCATAGAAGAACCTCCGGCAAAGAACTTTGGCAGTATTTCTATTATAACCGATCTGTTGGATTTGTTGGGAAAAAAGCGTTGGTTTATGCTATAATGGGAGCATCTTAATGCCCCAAGGAGGAAGACGGATGTCGCTTTCGACCAACGAAGTGATCAAGTGCCCGGATTGCGGCGCCAGCTATACCTTTACCTGCCACCCCAGCATCAACGCCCAGACCGATCCCCATCTGCGGGAGGCGGTGCTCAGCGGGGAGGCCTTTACCAGCCGCTGCCCCAAGTGCGGCAAGACCATTCAGGTGGTGTATCCCTGTCTGTATCAGAGTCCCAAGCAGGGCTTCATGATCTATTTCCTGCCGGGTTATGAGCAGCGCGTTCTGAAAGTGGACGGGGAGATGGAACAGCTCTTTGAGAGCAGGGAGGCCTCCACGCGCCGCGTTGTGGACTCCTACCGGGGGCTGTGCGACAAGATACTGCTCCTGGAGAACGGCTTCAACGACTATGCCATGGAGCTGTTCAAGGCCTATACGGCCATCACCATCGCGACCGGCCCCAACAAGGAGAACGCGCCCGAGGAGATATGTTTCAGTGGTCTCTCCGGGGACGGGGAAATATTGATGATCGGCTATCAAAAGGACCGGCAGACCCAGATGACCGCGCCCAAGGGGTTGTATAACACCCTGGTACGGGATTACGGAGAACTGTGGGAACTGAAAACAGAGCACTTTGTGGCCATTGATATGCTTTGGGCGCTGGAGTTCATCAAAGCGGGCAATGCGCATGGACAGATGAATTAGGAGGCGAGAGCATGGAAAAAAACAGCAATATTGAGATGAACGAGGAATATGGCGAGCGGATTCTGTGGAAGGACCGCAAGAGGATTTTGGGCATGCCCATCTCCTTCACCAAGTATGAGATCACGGAGGACCGTTTCATCTGCCATAAGGGTTTCTTCCGCACCGAGGTCAACGAGATTTTGCTCTATCGCGTCCTCGACCTGAAACTGGTGCGCACCCTGGGCCAGAAGATTCTGGGGGTGGGTACCATCCACCTGTATACCGCGGATAAATCTGACGAACAGTTTGTCATTCAGAACATTAAAAAGCCCGAGGCAGTTCGCCGTTTCATCAGCAAGATCGTTGAGCGGGAGCGGGATGAGAAGCGCGTACTGGGCAAGGAGATGTACGGCACGGCGGGCACGGGCACCCATATTGACTTTGACGGGGACTGCCCCCATGAATTCGACGGAGAGAGTTTTAACTGACAGAAAGGGAGAATTGCCATATGAAACCTGTGCCTTCCCTGCCGGAAGAAGAACTGGCGGCCATGAAGCAGCAGTTTGATGAGCTGCTGCTGGGAACCTACCGGGAGGGGGTGGAAGAGCTCATCGCCTGGCTGGAGGAGGAGACCGACTTCTATATTGCTCCGGCCAGCACGGCCAACCACGGGGCGGTGGCCGGCGGGCTTCTGCGCCACAGCCTCTCAGTCCAGCGCTATCTGAGCAATTTCATCAAGCCCATCAAGGAGCAGATTCCGGAGGAGTCCGCGATCATCGCCTCCCTGCTGCACGACCTGTGCAAAGCCAATTTCTATGGCAAGCGGGTGCGTAACGTCAAGGTGGACGGCCGTTGGGAGGAGCAGGAGAGCTTCTATATCGAGGACCAGTTCCCCTTTGGGCACGGCGAGAAATCTGCCCTGCTGGCCCAGCGATTCATCGACCTGACAGACGACGAGGCCCTCGCCATCCGCTGGCATATGGGAGGCTTCGACGATGCAGCCCGGGGATACGCCGGGGGGCTGACCCAGGCCAGCGCCTACAATAAATGCAAGCTGGCCGTCGCCCTCAACGTCGCGGATATGTACGTGGCCAATATCATCG
>JAHZEH010000080.1:0-602 GCA_019421925.1 Clostridia bacterium | reverse complement strand
CACTGAGCCTGTCCAATAAAAAACACCATCGGAGGGCGGCTTCCAATAAGACAGCAGTAAAATAATAATATTGGACAGTCGCCATATGGGAAAATCAAATAAGCGGCACGTGGGCATTGCGCCTATGTGCCGCTTATTTATTCTTTGGAATACAAAATCATGGAGGTATATGTTGACAAATAAGCTCTCCAAAATCCAGTAATTGCAGGGGTTCTCGAGGCCGTTTTTCAAGGGGGTAATATGGATTTATCCTTTACCCTCTTTTCGAGCGAATAGTGTCAACATTTTGAGCGGAATACTGCCCTTGTCAATGCAACATCGGGCCAACTTGGCCCGACCCGGTTATGCTTTCTGTTCTCGAGCGACGGGGAGTATTCTCCAGAGCCGTCCCCTTCCCATGAATGGGAAAGGCGGAGGGATGGGATAAAATGTGATTAATCAGGGGTGTTCTGTTAGCATTTGCTCGTTTGAAACCCACATGAATACAGGGCTTTTGCCTCCCATCTTGAGGTGGGGAATATGATTATACCTGTTGCCAATGTTTCTTTCCACAAAAGCTAACATCATGTATTTGGAGTTGAGCTAATTTGCAGCTATACTGT
>JAHZEH010000008.1:22260-22661 GCA_019421925.1 Clostridia bacterium | reverse complement strand
CAGGGGGAGAATGGAACAGTTACGGGCGTGACCGTCACCGCGGAAAACGGCAGTGAGTACACGATCTCCGCCCCCACCGTCATCCTGGCAACCGGCGGCTATTTTGCCAATCAGGAGATGGTGAAAAAGTATAATCCTGCTTTTGAGGGTTATCCCACTGACGTGTGCAAGGGTGCGGACGGCTCGGGGATGCTTATGGCCGAGGCGGCAGGGGGTACGCTCATCTGCATGGATCAGGCCAATTACCATGGGCTTGCGGCGATGTACAACGGGGCCAGCCGTTCCCTTCAGACCCCTCTGAATAACGGCGCCATCGTGGTCAATGCAGAGGGCAAACGCTTTGTCAATGAAAAAGCCTCCTACACGGAGGTGGCCTTCAGCATTCTGGAACAGGAGGGCGG
>JAHZEH010000008.1:12145-22250 GCA_019421925.1 Clostridia bacterium | reverse complement strand
CTACTGTGTCATGGATCAGACCATGATGGATTTTGACTCCATCAAAAATGATGTGGGCCTGTCGGCTATCACCGACATGTATGTCCAGGCGGATACCCTGGAGGAATTGGCCGGGCTGCTGGGCATTGACCCCGAGGGCCTGGCTGCCACCGTGGAGGCATACTCTCAGTTTGTGAAAAATGGCGTGGATGAGGAGTTTGGCAAACCCGCCGATTACCTCAACAGCGACTACCTGACCCCGCCCTATTACGGTGTGAAGGCCTCCCCGGAGACCCACACGGTCCATGGCGGCGTGGTGGTGGATACTTATACCCATGTGCTGGACAGCGAGGGCCGGATTATTCCGGGCCTGCTGGCTGTGGGCGAGGTTACTGCCTCCCACGTGCGGGGCGCCTCTACCAACTCGGTCAACGTGGCTGCCGGCCGGCTGGCGGCCCGGGAGGCCGCTAAAGCGGTGAATTGAACCGGATAAAATAACAGGACACAGTGAAGGGCCGTCCCTAGGGGGACGGCCCTTCTGCATTTCCACAAAAGACACAGGAAAAACGTCCCAGTTGGCGCAGGTTTCAGGCGGTGTTCAGGAAAACTTCACAGAGCGCGGCAACAATAGAGACGTACGAAAGTAAAGGGCGGGTAAAGTTTTCCGCTGAAATTTGCAGAAGGGGGTGGACGAAATGGCCGAGGGGGCCTTCCGCCATGAATATAAGCATCTGATCAACATCTTTGACGCGGCTGCCCTGCGTACCAGACTGGGAGCAGTGGCCAAACTGGACCCCAACGCGGGGGCCAAGGGGCGTTACCGTATCCGCAGCCTGTATTTTGACAACCTGGAGGACAAGGCGCTACGGGAGAAGCTGGACGGGGTGAACCACCGGGAGAAGTTTCGCATCCGCTTTTACAATGGCAATACGGATGTCATCCATCTCGAGAAGAAGAGCAAGCACGGGGATCTGTGCGCCAAGCAGGCCGCCCCCATCAGCCGGGGGGCCTGTGAGGCGCTGCTGGCGGGGGATATCCGGCCCCTGTGCAGGAGCGGCGATCCCCTGCTGTTGGAGCTCTATGCCAAAATGCGATATGAGGGGCTCAGGCCCAGGACCCTGGTGGACTATCTGCGGGAGGCCTATGTCTACAGCCCCGGCAATGTGCGCGTCACGCTGGACTGGGACGTGCGGAGCGGAGTGCGCTGCATTGACCTGTTCAACCTGTCAGCCCCCACTCTGCGGGCGACGGAGGGCGGCACCCTGCTGCTGGAGGTCAAATTTGACGCCTTCTTGCCTGAGGTGATTCAAAAGGCTGTCCAGCTGGACTCCCGGCGGGCCGCCGCATTCTCCAAGTACGCCGCATGCAGGGTATATGGGTAATTCCCGCGGCGAAGCCCCCGCCGGGGGCGCGGGGAGGACGGGTTCCATTTTTTATCCGCCGGGAATTGCCGGCGGAAGCGGCGGCGGGCGCTGGGGACGAGGCGTGACCGAGGAACCAGGGGCCGTGGGCGGGCTCGCGAAGCGAAGCATATCCGCGGATGGACCGGGGACGGCCAACCGCCTTGTACAGCCTTGCGGATTCCTATTTAATAATTCAAAGGAGATACCAAATGACTTTCAGCGACATCTTCAAATCAAGTTTTCTGGAGAAGGTGACGGAGTTCTCCCTCCTGGACACCCTCCTGGCCCTGGCGCTGTCCTTTGCCCTGGGCCTGTTCATCTATTTTGTCTATAAAAAGACCTTCCGGGGCGTGATGTATTCGCGCAGCTTCGGGGTCTCCCTGATGGCCCTCTCCATGATTACCACCATCGTTATCCAGGCGGTGACGAGCAACGTGGTGCTCTCGCTGGGCATGGTGGGCGCGCTGTCCATCGTGCGTTTCCGTACGGCCATCAAGGAGCCGCTGGATATCGCTTTCCTCTTCTGGGCCATCGCCGGGGGGATTGTGCTGGGAGCGGGCCTCATTCCGCTGGCGATCCTGGGCTCTCTGGTCGTGGGGATTATCCTCATCGTGTTCGTCAACGGCAAGGGGGGCGACACCCCCTATCTGCTGATCGTCCATTGCCAGGGGGATGAGGCGGAAAAGGCGGTTATGGATCAGGTCAAGGAGAGCTGCGGGCGCAGTGTGGTCAAATCCAAGTCGGTGAGCGCCGCCCAGATGGAGCTGACGCTGGAGCTGCGCCTGAAGGGAGAGAGCACCGCCTTTGTTGGCGCGGTCTCCGCGCTGCCCGGCGTCGCGGATGCGGTGCTGGTCAGCTATAACGGCGACTACGTGGCCTAGGGGGCAAGCCATGCAGGGCAAAAGACTGGACTGGGCGGCCATCGTGGCGATGGGTTTGGCCGTGGCGCTCTCCCTCTCGCTGCTGGCTGTTGCCACTGTCCAGGCCGGTTCCTCCGCTCCGGTTTCCATGGACTATGAGGAGAGCGTCTTTGGAGCGGATATCCTCACGGTGGATATCCGGGTGGACGAGAGCGCGTGGCAGGAGATGCTGGACAACGCCACGGAGGAGGAGTATATCCAGTGCGATGTGTCGATTGGCGGCACGACCTATTACGCTGTGGGCATCCGCCCCAAGGGCAACACCAGCCTGTCGATGGTGGCGGGCACCGGCAGCAGCCGCTTCAGCTTCAAGATCAAATTTGACCAGTATGTCTCCGGCCAGACCTGCAACGGCCTGGACAAACTGGTGCTCAACAATGTCTATTCGGATGCGACCTATATGAAGGAGGTCCTCTCCTACAGCCTGTTTGCGCGCATGGGAGTGCCCTCCCCGCTCTGCACATATGCCCAGATCACCGTGAACGGGGAGGCGTGGGGATTATATATCGCGCTGGAGGGAATGGAGCAGTCCTTTGCGGAGCGCAATTTCGGTCTGGGCGATGGCGCTCTGTATAAGCCGGAGAGCGGGCTGGGAGAAGGGGGACGGGGCGGCCCTGGGAACGGGAGCTCCAGCGCGGGGGCGGATCTGGCCTACTCGGACGGCGATCCGGACAGTTACTCCGCTATTTTTGACAACGCCGTGTTCTCCGTCACCAAGGCTGAGAAGCAGAGAATGGTAAACGCCCTCAAAGTCCTGGCCGAGGGCGAGGAGCTGGAGAGCGCCTGGGATGTGGACGAGGTGCTGCGCTATCTGGCGGTCAACACGGCTCTGGTGAACCTGGATCACTACTGCGGCGCCATGCTGCACAACTACTATCTCTATGAGCAGGACGGTGTGGTCTCCCTGCTTCCCTGGGACTACAATCTGGCCTTCGGGGGATTTCAGTCGGGCTCGGCCAGCAGCGCGGTCAATTTCCCCATTGACACGCCTGTCTCCTCGGTGAGCATGGAGGACCGCCCCCTCATTGATCAGCTCCTATCTAATGAGGAGTATCTGGAGACCTATCATGGCTGCCTGGAGGAGATCGGACATTATCTGACAGATGGAGGCTTCGAGGCCGAGGTACAGGGCTATTACGACCTGATCGCCGGATATGTGGCCTCCGATCCGACCGCCTTTTATACGCTGGAGGAGTTCGAGACGGGTGTGGCCGCCCTCAAGACCTTTGGAATTCTGCGGGGCCGGAGTATTCTCGGCCAGCTCGACGGGACCATCCCTTCCACTTCCGGGGGACAGAGTGCCGGCGCCTCCTCCCTCATCGATACCGGGGATCTCAACCTGACTGATATGGGTACCCAGGGGGGAGGGGGCTTCGGCGGAGACGGTGGAATGGGCCGGGGGAACCCGCCCGGCCGGGGCAGCTGGGACGGCGGGCAGGAGGGCCAGGGGCCGGAACCAATGGAAGCGCCCGGCGGGACGGCCGGCGATGCGCATTCCGGTGGGGACAGTTCCGATACGGCCCCGGCCGCTTCCGGTGAAGGGGCTGGAGAACCTGCCCAGGGGGACGGCGCAGGGCTTGAGGACGCTCCCAGGGAGCCCGGGGGCGGGGGAACCGGCCCGGCTGAGACAGGGGGATTCCCTGGGAATAAAGAATTCCCCGAGGGGATGGAGCCTCCGGAGGGGATGCCTGAGAACCTGGAGTTCCCCGGGGACGGCAGTTTTCAACCCCGGGAGGGATTCGGCGGGCCGGGGGGCGCGGCGGCCTCCACCCCCTTCTGGAGGGATGAGACGGTCAAAGCCGCCCTCCCCATGCTGGCTGCCTGCGGGGCGCTCCTCCTGGCGGGCATTCTGTTCGCCCGGTATTACCGGCGGCGGAGATGGTAGGGGAACAGGCGCGCCAATGGCCCGGAGAGCTTGCTTTTCCGGGCCATTGGCGTTCTTTTGACGAAAAATATTCAGGCCCCTTGACTGTAAAGCGGCTTTAGGTGATAGGGTTTTCTCAGGAGATATTGGGCCGGCCGGTATTCCCAGTCAAGATGAGGAGAGGAAGGAACCATGAAAAGAGAATACCGCAGTTTGGCCGCGGGTGCGGCTGTGATTTTGATGCTCTCAGGGCTGGCGGGCTGCGCTCAGGCCCCGGCCCAGCCGGACCCTCAGGCCACCGGGGCGCCGTCCGCCGCGCCCGCGGCGGCGGTCCAGACCGATCCGGCCCCGGACGGCGGGGACGGGGTGTATACCGCCGCGGCCAAGGGATTTGGAGGCGATGTGACCGTGACGGTTACGGTTTCGGGCGGTGTCCCCACGGAAATCGCCGCAGAGGGCGCCAATGAGACCGCAGGCGTCGGCAGCCGGGCCATAGAGGAACTGCCCGGCAGGATTGTTGAGGCGGGGAGCGTTGAAGTGGACGGTGTGTCCGGAGCAACGGTCACCTCCAACGCCCTTAAGTCTGCTGTGGCGGAAGCCCTGCGCCAGGCCGCCGGGGAGGAGCGTCCCGCCCTTTCCATGACAGCGGGCGTCTATACCGCCCAGGCGAAGGGGCATACCGGGTATGTGGCGGCCCGGGTTACGGTAAGCGCGAGCGCCATCGAGTCGGTGGAGCTGGTGGAGACCGTCCCCTCTGAGAACCCCCTGATCGACCCTGAGAATGTCCGTGCGGCCAAAGCGCTGGCCCTGCTCAACGACCAGCCGAACATTGTGGCGACGGTACAAAACGCTCTGCCGGAGCGCATCGTTGCCGCCCAGTCCCTGGCAGTGGACAGCGTGTCCGGGGCCACGGCCACCAGCCAGGGCCTCCTGGCGGCAGTCAAGGACTGCCTGCTCCAGGCGGGCGCGGACGAGGCCGCCCTGTATGCTCCTGTGGCCAGGAGCACGCAGACTGAGACCTATGAGTGCGACGTGGTCGTCGTGGGCGGCGGCACATCGGGCAGCGCGGCAGCGGCCAAAGCGGCTCAGTCCGGGGCCAGGGTTATTCTGGTGGAGAAGTCCGGCCGCTTGGGCGGCACGGGCGCCCTGTCCTCCACGCTCATGGCGGTGGACGCAGACCTCCAGAAGGAGGCGGGATATACCTTCGACACGGACAATCTGTTTGAGCAATGGATGAGCCAGGTGCACTGGTATGCCAAGGGCAATCTCATCCGTACCTTCCTGCGGGAATCCGCGGATACGGCCAGCTGGCTGGACGAAAACGGCTTTGACCTGGTGGCCACCAAGCCCACCGCCACCCTGGCTGAGGGGGCTTACGGCACCCATATCTCGGATATGCTCTTTAGCAACTACGCGGTGAAATACGCAGAACCCAGCACATACTCCAACATGACCATCAACGACTCCTTTGAGGCCCTGACCGAGGGGGTGGAGACCATCCTCTTTGAGACCACAGGCAAGTCCCTGATCCTGGAGGAGAGCGGCGAAATCGCCGGGCTGGAGGCGGAGAAATGGGACGGGACCCAGGTGGTCATCCACGCCCCCGCCGTCATTGTGGCTACGGGCGGCTATGCGGGCAACCCCGAGCTCATGGTCAAGTACAACGACTATGCCTATAAGGTGCTGGGGCTCCAGCAGAATGTGGGCGAGGGCCTGGAGATGATGCTGGCCGCCGGCGCGGCGGAGAAGAATCCGGGCGGCACCTGCGCCCATCAGTCGGGGCTGTATGTTTCCGTGACAGGGGAGGATTTCACTGTCTACGACACGGCCATCCCCTATACTCTGGCCAACTGCTCGGCCCTTATGCGGGTCAACCCCACCGGAGCCCGCTTCATGGATGAGGATGAGAAAACGGATTCCGCCGTGGGTTCCACCAACTATATGCTGGCCAACGGCAGCTACTACTGGACCATCCTCTCCCAGCGTCAGGTGGATGTGCTCAGGGAGCAGGGGCTCCAGGGATTGGGTCAGACCTCCACGCCCCCGGACTCCTATCTGATCCAGCCGCTGACGGCGGAACTCCCCATGACGCGCATCGAGGAGGTATTCGCCGCGGGACAGGAGCAGGGGGTTATCTTCCAGGGGGCAACCCTTGCCGAGCTGGCCGGATTGACCGGCATGGACGAGCGGACTCTGACGGACAACGTGGCCCGCTATAATCAGTGGTGCGCCGAGGGCAGGGACGGGGATTACTGCAAGCTGCCCCAGTACCTGAATCCCATCGGGGAGGAGGGCCCCTTCTATGCGGTGCAGGGCTGCCCCCTGGTCTACAACAGCCTGGGCAGCGTGGAGGTGGACGAGTATATGCGCGTGCTCAAGAGCGGCGGCAAGGCCATCCCCGGCCTGTACAGCGTGGGCGTCGAGAGCATCGGCAATATCCTCGACGGCGTGGCCTACGTGGATCTGCGCGGCGTATGTCTGGGCTGGGGCTTCAACTCCGGAAAGATCGCGGGTAGAGAGGCGGCGGCCTACGTCCAGGGAAGATAGCCTCCCCTGGACCGCAAAGGAGCAGAACCGGCTGGTTCTGCTCCTTTTTGCCGGAAGGGGAAGCCTGTGGTATGCTGGAGGAAAGCAGAGGGAAGAGGGGGACGGGAAAGATCATGAGGTATCGGATCGGCGAAGTGTCGGAACTCATCGGGGTGAGCAACGAGGCCCTGCGCAACTATGAGCGGGCGGGAATCATCCAATCCTGGCGGCCGGAGGGGAGCAATATCCGCTACTATGACATTGAGACCATCTCCAAGCTCATTGGCATCCGCTCCCGGCGGAACGAGGGGTTTGGCATCAAGGAGATCCAGAGGATCTATACCGATATCAGCGGGGAGGAGTACCATGCGCTGGTGAAGGAGAAGATTGCCGGAATGGAGCGGGAGCTGGCCCTCCGCCAGCTCTATTTGCAGAGGATGCGGTGGATGGAGGAGCAGCTGAGCGTCTCAGAGCGCACCCCTAACCGGTGCGTATTCGCCCGCAGCCCCAGATTCCACACGCTCCGCTACCGGGAGGGGGACTGCCTCAATTCCCCGTCCGTCATGAAGGTTTGGGCCAAGCACCTCTTTTTTATCCAGCACTTTGTGCAGTACCGGGCCGGGGATTTTCTGGGGAGGGGAATCAGCTGCGAGGTCTCTCTGGCCGCCCAGGCGGAGGAACTGGCGCTGCTGGAGCCGGAAGGGGAAGCGGACAGCCCGGCGGTGACAATACGCGAGCCCATGGACTGCGTGCTCTGTACCTGTGAGCGGAGGGACATCCACGATCCTTACGCAGCCTGCGCCTCCGCCATCGGGGACTTTATGCACAAGGAGGGCCTGCGCCTGGCGGGCGACCCCTTTTCTATCAGCATCTGCGGCTACCATCAGGGCGGCGGCAGGCGCACGGTCATCAATCTTTATCTGCCTGTCTGACGGGGCCGTTGAACGCACAGGAGCGACCTGACGTCCCGATCCGGTTCCGGGGCGGTCAGATTGAGAAGAAGCTCCTCCAGGGAGGAGAGGGTGGCGGCGGCGCAGGGGAGGAGAACGGCCCCGTTCAGCCCAAATGCCGCATACAGTACAGGAAAGCAGAACAGGAGCAGGCCGGCCGCTTTGTTGGCATAGGTGTGCAGGAGGACGGGCCTGCGGCAGCGCAGAAATCCGGCCCCCAGAGAGAGCAGGCGCAGGGCAGTTATGGCGGCGATCCACCATAGCGCCCAGGAGGGCAGGTCCAGAATGGGAAGGAGGCGGACCAGGACGACGCCGAAAAAGAGGAGATCGGCGGCGCTGTCCAGCTTTTGGCCCCATTGGCTCACGGCTCCCAGCCTGCGGGCAAGCATCCCGTCGAGCAGGTCGCTCGCCCCGCACAGGGCGTATAGGATGAAAAAAGGCGCGGAGAGGGGCGCTATAAACAGCAGCGGGATACTTCCCAGGATTCTCAGGGCGGTAACGGCATTGGGTATGTTTTTTTTCATTCGCATGGCTGGCCCTCCTGGAGTGAATATCCCGCTTTCCCCGGGAAAAGTCAAGCCCGGCGGGGGGATGGGAAGCCTTTTCATTCATATTCCATGGCCCCTTTCGCTTCGACAGGCCGGCTGGACACTGATTGGTTCCTGCGCTGTTGCATTGGGGGGAGGGGCTTTCGCTCAAGAAGAGGCAGCCGCCGGAGCAATCCGGCGGCTGCCTCTTGTAGATAGGGGGAAAGCTGTCTCAGAAAACAGACGGTCCCCCTCTGCCGCCTCACAGTGAGGCCAGCAGTTTTTGGAAAATAGGGAAGAGCCCGTCGAAGCTGGAGAGGTCCAACCGCTCGTTGGGGGTATGGACGTCCAGACCCACCGGCCCCATGGCGATGATGTCCATGTCCTCGTGCAGGCTGGCAAAAACCCCGCACTCCAGGCCCCCCTGCACGGGGATGAGCCCCAGCTCCCGGCCCGTCTCCTGATGAAAGACCTGCTGGAGCGCGGCACACAGGCGGGAGTCCTCACGGTATTCCCATGCCGGGAAGGAGGAGCGGGAGAGGGTGGCAAAGGAGAAAGTGTTTGCCAGGAGGGTGATCTGGCGCTCCAGCGCCTCCAGCTGGGCATCGGAGCTGGCCCGCAGCTCATGGGTGAAGATCAGGGTGCTCCCCTCCGTCCGAACGGTGCTCCAATTGGCGCAGAGGGACATGATCTGAGGAAAGCGGGCGCTTCTTTTGAGCAGGCCGCAGGGCAGGAGCGAGAGCAGGGAGAGCACCTCCCTGCTGCTGTTTTTGGACAGCTTCCGTCCGCCGGGGCAGGGGATCATCCGTGCCTGGAAGCCCGCCTCAATGGGCCCGATCTCCCGGGTGATGGCGGCGGCCTCCCCCTTGAAGGCGGAGAGAACAGCATCCTGCTCCGCTCCGCAGGCGAAGACGGCGGAGCAGGAGCGGGCGATCCGGTTCTCCAGCGCCCCGCCCGCTATCGAGATCAGGCGGATGTCCAGCTTCTCATCCAGAGCGCACAGCAGCCGGGCGCAGAGCTGATTGGCGTTCTCCCGGCCCTGGAGATAGCCGCTGGAGTACTCCCCTGCCAGGCCGGTGAGCTCAATGCGGTAGGCCTGTTCGGCGCTGCCCTCGAAGCGGAGTTTTTTGACCAGCTTTTGCTGCAGCCCTCCCAGGCTGGAGATATAGATGGAGTCCCCGCCGCCGCAGTCCAGGGAGATGAGCCGGTGGGAGCGGACATCCCCCTCCTCCCGGAGGGCGAGGGCTCCATGGAGCCCCACCTCCTCCTGAACGGTAAAGATGGCCTCCAGCGGCGGATGGCTGGCCTGCGGGTCGTCCAGCACGGCCAGGATATAGGCCACGCCTGTGCCGTCGTCCGCGCCCAGGGTGGTGCCCCGGGCCCTGAGATAGCCCTCCTCGATATAGAGATCCAGGGGGTCGGTCTCAAAGTTGTGAGGGCAGCCCTCCTCCTTGGCCCACACCATATCCATGTGGGCCTGGACGGCCAGGGAGGGGCGGTCCTCATAACCGGGTGAGGCGGGCTTATAAATGATGACGTTGCCGGGCGCATCCTGGAAATAGGGGAAGCCGTGGGACTGGGCGAAGGCCGCCAGATAGCCGCTGTAGGCCGCCTCATGGAAGGAGCCGTGGGGAATGCGGGTCAGCTCCTCAAAAAAACGGTGGTGGCGCAGGGTGTGGTTGAGTACGTTTTTCATGATACCTCCAACATGGCAGTGGGCCGGGATAAGGAGAGCGCCCCGCGCCATGACTGGCCGGGGCGCTCGGTTTGGTTGGGAATGGTTTGAGCACGCATCCCCGCGCCATTGGTCTCGCTCGCCGCTCGCCCAAAGGGCGGGTTTGCTCCCGCCGGGGAGCAGCTGCACTTCAAAGGCAGCTGCCCGTCAGCTGGCGGGACCTTGGGGCCCGGTTGAGCACGCATCCCCGCGCCATTGGTC
>JAHZEH010000008.1:7428-12045 GCA_019421925.1 Clostridia bacterium | reverse complement strand
CCAAAGGGCGGTTCTGCTCCCGCCGTGGGGCAGCTGCGCTTCAAAGGCAGCTGCCTGTCAGCTGGCGGGACCTTGGGGCCCGGTTGAGCACGCATCCCCGCGCCATTGGTCTCGCTCGCCGCTCGCCCAAAGGGCGGTTCTGCTCCCGCCGTGGGGCAGCTGCGCTTCAAAGGCAGCTGCCTGTCAGCTGGCGGGACCTTGCGGCCCGGTTCTAAACGGCACGCCCCTTCGGGGCTTCGATTTGGGAATTACTCCGCCCAGGACAGGCTGGCGATGCGGTAGATACCCTCATGGTCGGGGGTCAGGCCGGCGATGTTCTTGTTGGCGGCCACGGCCTTGAGGGAACCGTACATGGGCACGACGATGGCGTGCTGGGCCATGATCTCGGCGACCTCCTGGATCTTGGCGGCGCGCTCGGTCTCGTCCACGATGAAGCGGCTCTCGCTGTAGGCTTTGGTCAGCTCGGGCAGTTCAATCTGGCCGAAGTTCTCAGAACCGCCGGGTACGAACATGGGGTAGTAGTAGTCGATGTCGGGCACGGTGCAGGAGAAGGTGACGACCACGAAGGGATATTCGCCGCTCTTGAACACGTCCTCAAACCAGGCGTTCTGGTCCATGCGCTCGACGTTGCAGTTGATGCCTACCTCGGCAAGCTGGGCCTGGACGATCTCCAGGGGCTTGTAGTAGAGCTCGTTGTTGCTGGTGTATACGGTCAGGTCGAGGCCATCCGCATATCCCGCGGCAGCCAGGTACTCCTTGGCCTTCTCGGGGTTGTACTCGGGCATCTCGAAGTCGCCGACGCCGAAGGAGTAGGAGGGGACGACGGACTTGGCCAGTTCCCCCTGACCCTCCACAGCGCCCAGGATGACGGATTCCTTGTCGATGGCGTGGGCCACGGCCAGGCGGAGATTCTCATCCTTGAAGATGGAGTCGCCCTTCATGGAGAACTGCAGCCAGGTGACGGTGGAGGAGACGGTGGTGCCGAACTGGAGGGACTCGTTGTTCGACAGGCGGGTGTAGTCCGTGCTGGAGGGGGAGGTCAGCAGGTCAAGCTCGCCGTTCTCCAGGGCCAGGGCGGCGGAGGTGGCGTTCTTGTAGATTTTGAAGGTCAGGTTTTCGATGGAGGGCTTGCCCTGGAAGTAGTTCTCATAGGCTTTCAGGGTGATGGAGTCGTCCGCTTTCCACTGGACGAACTGGTAGGCGCCCGTGCCGACGGGGTTGCGGGGGAAGCCGTCGGGGTCGGCCTCATAGGCGGCCTTGGAGAAGATGCCCATGCAGGGCTGGGAGACGCACTCAATGGCAGGGCCGTAGGGTTCCTCGAAGTGGAGCACCACGTGGGTCTCGTCCACCACGTCCATCCCGGTCATGGCGGAGGTGACCGAGCCGCTGAAGCCGGCGTTCAGTACGGTATTGTAGGAGAAAGCCACATCCTCGGCGGTCATCTTGTCGCCGTTGTGGAAGATGACGTCGTCGCGCAGGGTGAAGGTGATGTCCCGGCCGTCCTCGGAGAAGGATCACTCTGTGGCCAGGCAGGGCTCAAACTGGCCGTCGCCCGTCTTGCGGATGAGCGTGTCGAAGAGTTGGGTGCCCACGAAGGAGGAGACGACGCTGGTGGCAAAACCGGCGTGCAGAGAGGTGGGATCCACGTTCAGCGAGACTGTGATGCTGTCCCTTGCGCCGCCCTGGGCGTCCGCGGGGGCGCCGGAGCCGCCGCAGGCGGTCAGCGCCAGCATGCACGCCAGAACGAAGGCGATGGAAGCCGTCAGTTTTTTCATGATGGGTACCTCCTTATTTTTTGTGGTTTCCACAAATTGGGTGCAAAATGGGTCTATTGCGCCAGACGGCAGGCGACGAAGTGGTTCTCGCCCCGCTCGGCGAGGGGGATGTCAGCGCCTGTACAGGACGCTGTGGCATACGGGCAGCGGGGAGCGAAGCGGCAGCCCGGCTTGGGCTCGATGGGGCTGCTCACCTCGCCGTGCAGGAGTTCGCGCTCCTTGCCCCGCCTGGAGAGATTGGGCACGGGGATGGCGCTGAGGAGAGCCCGGGTATAAGGATGGAGGGGGTTTTTAAACAATTCCTTGGCGGGCGCTTTCTCGACGCACTTGCCCAGATACATCACCATGATCTCATCGGAGATATGCTTGACCACCGACAGGTCATGGGTGATGAACATGTAAGTCAGATCCATCTCGTCCTGCAAATCCATGAGGAGGTTGAGAATCTGAGCCTGGATGGACACGTCCAGGGCGGAGACGGGCTCGTCGCAGACGATAAACTTGGGCCGCAGAACCAGGGCCCGGGCCACGCCGATCCTCTGCCGCCTGCCGCCGTCCAGTTCATGCGGATAGGCGTTGACGAGGCGGGAGGCCAGACCGACCGTGTCCATCATCTGGAAAACCGCCTGGTCGATCTCCGCCTTGCTCCTGTAGACCTTGTTGACGATGAGGGGCTCTGCGATGATCTCGCTGGTGGTCAGCCTGGGGTTGAGGCTTGCGTAGGGGTCCTGGAAGATGATCTGGGCCTGGCGGCGGAATTCCAGGAGTTTTTTGCGTTTATAGGAGGTGATGTCCTCCCCCTCAAACTCGATGGAGCCTCCGGTGGGTTCGATCAGCCGCAGGATGACCCGGCCCAGAGTGGACTTGCCGCAGCCGGACTCGCCCACCACGCCCAGCGTCGCCCCCGCCTGGAGGTCAAAGCTGACCCCGTCCACGGCGTGGAGCTTGCCCTTGGGGGTGTCGAAATACTTGGTCAGGCCGGTGGTTTTAATGAGCGTCGGCATGGGATGGTTCCCCCCCCTTCGGCAAAGAGATGGCAGCGGATCACATGGCCCCCGCCCAGGTCTGTGGGATTGGGGGCCTCCGTGAGGCACCGGGCGGTCCGTTTCTTGCAGCGGGGCGCAAAGCGGCAGCCTGCGGGCTGGACGGTGGGGTCGGGCATGAGGCCCTCGATGGGATGAAGGCGCTCCGCGTCCTCGTCCAGGTTGGGGATGGAGCCGAAAAGGCCCTCGGTGTAGGGATGGCGTTTGTCGGCCTCGAAGATGTCGAAGATGGAGCCGCTTTCCACGATCTCCCCCGCGTACATGACGGCCACCCGGTCGCAGGTCTCGGCCACGATGCCCAGATCGTGGGTGATGAGGATCATGGAGGTGTTCAGGCGTTTTTTCAGGTCCCCCATCATGGCCAGCACCTGGGCCTGGATGGTCACATCCAGGGCGGTGGTGGGCTCGTCGGCAATGAGCAGTTCAGGCTCGCAGGCCAGGGAGATGGCGATGACCACCCTCTGCTTCATGCCGCCTGAGAACTGATGGGGATATTCGTTTTTGCGGTCGGGGGAGATGCCCACAAGCTGGAACATCTCGTCAACGCGCTTGTCGACCTCGGATTCGGGCAGCTTCTCCTCATTGTGGAGCTTGAGGATCTCCGCCACCTGATCCCCCACCCGCATGACCGGGTTGAGGCTGGTCATGGGGTCCTGGAAGATGATGGAGATGCGCTTGCCCCGATAGGAGAGCATGGCGCTCTCCTTCTCCTGGAGCAGGTCGGTCCCGTCAAAGACCACGGAGCCGCCCGTGATTCTGCCCACGGATTTGGGCAGCAGCCGCAGGATGGAGAGGGCGAGCGTGGTCTTGCCCGCACCCGTCTCGCCCACCAGTCCCAGAGTCTCGCCCCTGGAGAGGGCGAGATCCACGCCGTTGAGCGCATAGACTGTGGCGTCGTCCGTCCTGTACTGGACGTGGAGGCCCTCCACCTGAAGAAGGCTGGAAGCCTCCTTTTCCGGTTGTTCTTGTAGCAATTTCTCGTCTGCCATAGCGCCCTCCTAGTTCTTGAGCTTGGGGTCGAGAGCGTCCCGCAGGCCGTCGCCCACCAGATTCATGGCCATGGCCACGATGATGAAAGCCAGGCCGGGGATGAGGACCACATGGGGATCCTCCATCATGAACTGGGTGCCCTCGGAGAGCATGAGTCCCCACTCCGGGGTCGGCGAGGAGACGCCCAGGCCGATGTAGCTCAGGCCGGAGATGGCCAGCATGGTCTCGGACAGGCTGAGGGTGGCCTGTACGATGATGGGGCCGATGGCGTTGGGAATGATGTGCCGCTTGAGGATGCGCATGCTTCCGGTGCCGCAGGCGATGGCCGCCTCCACGTATTCCTGGTTGCGCAGGGGCAGCATATAGGAACGGGAGACGCGCACCACGCCCGGCGTGGCCCCAAAGACGCAGGCGATGACCAGATTGACGATGCCTCCGCCCAGGGCGGCCACAATACAGATGGCCAGAAGATAGAAGGGCAGGGCGTAGAATACGTCGGTGATGCGCATGAGGATGTTGTCCACCTTGCCGCCGAAGTAGGCGCTCACAGAGGAGATCATGATGGCCAGCACGGTTGAGCTGAGGATGACGCACACCGTGGCGGTCAGGGAGATGCGCGCGCCGTAGAGAATACGGGCCAGCAGGTCCCTGCCGTACTGGTCTGTGCCCAGAATGTGCTCGGTGCTCTCAAAGGGGCCCATGAGCCTGTCCTTCATGTTCTGTTTGACGACCATTGTGTCCTAGTCCATAAACAGGTCCAGGGAGCAGACGACGATGACCAGGATGGTCAGAAGGATGAGCCCCGCCAT
>JAHZEH010000008.1:0-7418 GCA_019421925.1 Clostridia bacterium | reverse complement strand
CAGTTTGTTCCGGGCAAAGCGCCGGGCCACGGTCCTGAACTGGCTCCGCTTTTTGTAGACCTCCTGTTCGGAGACGGCAGCCGCCGTGTTTTCGTTCATTTGCTCACCCCCTGGGAGACCGCCCTCTCCAGACGCCGCCTCCGGGAGGGGGAGACATACTGGGATTTGAGGCGGGGATCAATATAGACGTAGAGAATGTCCACCAAAAGGTTCATCATGCCGATGATGAAGGCGATGAAGAGCACCTCGGCCATGACCATGGGGATGTCCAGGCTGGTGACGGAGGTGATGGCCAGGCTCCCCAGTCCGGACAGGGAGAAGACCGACTCGACGATCATCGTGCCGCCCAGCATCTTGGCGAAATTCATGCCGATGATGGTGACGATGGGCAGGCAGGCGTTGCGCAGGGCGTGCCTTATGATGACATGCTTCTCCGTGGCGCCCTTGGAGCGGGCCATCTTGATGTAATCCGCCCGGATGACCTCCAGCATGGTGGAGCGGGTCAGGCGCACCAGGGTGGGCATAGAGCCGGCGGCCAGGGTGAACCAGGGCATGACGTAGCCCGCGAAGCTGCCGCCGCCCGTGGTGGGGAGCCAGCCCAGCTTGAGGCCGAAGAGCAGCATGAGCATAATACCCAGCCAGAAGCTCGGCATGGAGGAGAGCAGCAGCGCCCCGGCCAGCGTCACGTTGTCCAGAAGGGAGTACTGCTTGACCGCCGAGAGGATACCGATGGGGATCGCCAGGATGACCATCAGGACGATGGCTCCCAGCGCAACGATGATGGTTGTGGGCATACGGGACATGATCTCCGTGAACACCGGCAGCTTGGTCCGGTAGGAGGTTCCGAAATCCCCCTGGACGGCGTCGCTCAGATACTTGACGTACCGGGTGAGGAAGGGCTCATTGAGGCCCATCTCCTCACGGAGCGCCGCCACATCCTCCGGCTTGGCCCGCTGGCCCAGAATGACCTGGGCCGGGTCGCCGGGGGAGAGCTCCAGAAGGCCGAACACCACGAAGGAGATGCCTAGCAGCACCGGGATCATCATCAGAAGCCTTCGTAAGATGTATTTTCCCATAGTGACTCCTTTGTGCCGTCAGATGCGCAGGGAGGCGGAGTAGCCGCCCGAGGAGGTGTTCAGGATGTCGCCCACCTTGCGGCAGTCGCCGATGGCGACCACATCCCTGGCCACACCCTCAAAGGAGTCCAGCAGGGCGGAATTGGGGCGGAAGCCCGTGGACATGACCACGGAGTCCGCCGGGAGGAACTTGCGCGCGCCGTCCTGCTCGATATAGACCCCGCCGGGGGTGACCTCCACGCATTTGGCGCTCAGATGCACACAGACCCGGTCGGTCTCGGGGACGCCCACAAAGGAGCGGTTGTTGATGTCAAATTCGTGGGTCATGTAGTACTGGGTGAAGAAACGCTCGTCGTCCAGGGCGTCCGCCTCGGCCATCAGCCTGTCCGCCATCTCGACGACGTCCACGCGCTTGCCCATGGACTGGAGATGCACCGTGGCTTCACAGCCCACGAAGCCGCCGCCCACCAGGACGACATGCCCGCCCAGCTTGTCCTCGTTGCCATAGAGGTCGAATGCGTGCATGACGTTGGGGCCATCGGCGCCGGGAATGGGGGGGATGAACTTGTCCGCGCCCAGGGCGAGGACGACGGCGTCCGGGGCCTCGGCACAGACCAGTTCAGGGGTGGCCTCGGTGTTCAGGCGGACGCGGATGGCGGGGCGTTTGTTCACCTGGGCGGTCAGATACTCCCGGTACCGCTTGATATCCTCCTTGAAGACCACATGGTCGGCAAAGGACAGCCTGCCGCCCAGCTTGCCGCTCTTCTCGTAGAGGATGACCTCATGGCCCTTGTCCGCCAGGTCCATGGCGGCCTCCATGCCGGCCGGGCCGCCGCCGATGACGCACACCTTCTTCTTCATGCCCTTGCAGGGATCATAGCAGGGGGCGGGGAGGGGATGGGGCATGACGCGGTGGGGGTTTACGGTGCAGATGCTGGTGCCTGTCTGGGGGGGGATTGGCATAGTTGAGGCAGCGCAGGCAGCGGATGCAGGGGCGGATATCCTCCTTATGTCCGGCGCGGGCCTTCTCGGCCCAGTCGGGATCGGCGATGAAGGAGCGGGCCATGCCCACCAGGTCGGTCATTCCGCTCCTGACCTGCTCTTCGGCCATATCCGGGTCGTTGACCGCGCCGATGGATTCGATGACCACCTTGCCGCCCACCCGCTCCTTCATCTCCTTGGCCAGGTAGGCGTTGCAGCCGTGGGCCATGTAGGGCATGGGGAAGAGGAAGCCCGTGGTCAGGCGGTTGTGGATTTTGCCGGCCGAGCACTGGACCACGTCCACGGTGTCGGAGAGCAGCTCAATGGTCTTGGCCGCCTCGTCCAGGGTGATGCCGCCCTCGATGAGCTCGGCCACGCTGAAGCGCATCTGGATGAGCATGTCCCGGCCCACCCGGTCGCGGATGGCGTCGAGCACCATCTTGGGGAAGCGGGCCCGGTTTTCCCAGGAGCCGCCGAACTCGTCCTCACGCCGGTTGCCCACAGGGGAGAAGAAGCTGCCCAGCAGCCAGTTGTGAGCCGCGTGGATGTTGACCATGTCGTAGCCGCCCCGCTTGCCGATCCAGGCCGCATAGGCGAAATACTCGGCCACCCGCTCCATCTCGTCCCGGTCCATGGCCTTGACCACCTTGCCGTTCGGCATGGTCAGGTTCATGGGCCCGATCAGGCTGTAGCCGGGACGGGGGGTGCCGTAGTGGCCGCAGTGGTTGAGCTCAATGCTGGCCACCGCGCCGTAGGCGTGAATGAGGTCGGTCATCATATGCATGACGGGCAGGGAGTGCTCGTGGATGTCCGATTTGCTGAAGAAGTTGAACGCCTCGCAGTTGCTGCCCAGATAGAACCTGGGGTCCACGCCCAGATGGCCGGTGTGGACGATACCCGCGCCGCCCCGGGCGATATTGCCGAAATACTGGGCGGCCGTCTCGGTGAAGTTGGAGTAGCCGTTGTCTCCGGCTCGGTACAGGTTGGGGCCGCCGCTGTGGGGCGAGGAGACCACGCGGTTTTTGACCCGCACCCCCCGGATGGTGATGGGTGAGAAGAGGTGGGGATAGGGCTGCTCAAAATGCTGTGCGCTGCGTTCCATGTTCTGTTCCCTCCTGTATATCGTTCATTGAAATGTTCAGTCCCGGAGCAGGGCGAGATAGCGGGTCAAAAACTCATAGACCCGATCCGCGGAATCCAGGTCAAGATGCTCGTTCGTGGAGTGTACGTCCCTGCCGATGGGGCCGATCACATAGATGTCCAGGCCCGGCAGGTTCTTGGAAAAGTATCCGCACTCCAGCCCCCCGTGCTCAAAGCTGGGTTTGAGGGGGACGCCCCACTCCTGTTCCATGAGCTGAGCGGCGCGGGCCCGCATGGCGGAACCCGGCATATATACCCAGGCGGGCGTCCTGCCCTGTTCCCTGAGAGTTGCGCCGCAGAGCCCGGCGGCGATGGCCATCTTGTCGAGCAGGCAGTCCAGGCGGGACTCCAGCTCCGCCCGGATGGAGGCTTTGACACGCCAGCCCCTCTCCGTGACGGCGATGGCGGCGATGTTGCTTGAGGCCGTCACGAAGCCCTCCACTGTGAGGGAGCGATGGGCCCGGCCGTTGGGGAGAAGGCAGAGGAGCTCCACCAGGGTCCTGCTCTCCTCCCTGGAAAGGGCGCCCGCCGAGCCCCCGGTCTGGGAGAGGGAGACCAGCAGACCGGGGTCGCTCTCCTGGTATTCCCGGCTGATCTCCGCAATGCTTTTGGCCACGATGCCCGCCACGGCCTCGGCGTCTTCGTCCTTGCAGATGAAGGAGACGAAACACTCGGAGGGGATCACATTGCTGGCGTTATCCGCATCAAAGCGGGAGATGCGGAAGGAGACGCGCCTGCCCAGCTCATGGAGGATGCGGGCGGCGATGAGGAGGGCGTTGCCGCGCTCCAGATCGATGCACATCCCCGAGTGCCCCCCCTGCAGCCCGGTCACGCCCAGGCGGCAGACCTGGCCCGCGGCCTTGTCCAATGCGGTCCGCTTGCACAGCTCCAGATTGAGGCAGCTTGCAGCGTTGACCGAGGATTCGCTCTCGCCTCCGCTGTCCAGGCTGATCATGCGCCGGGCGGTGAGGAGGGAATAGTCCAGAGCCTGGGCTCCGAACATGCCCGTCTCCTCCTGGGTGGTGAAAACCGCCTCAATGGGGGGATGGGAGATGCCCTCCCGCTCCAGCAGGGCCAGGATGGTGGCCACGCCCGCGATGTCGTCCGCCCCCAGAGAGGTGCCCTCGGCCCGCAAAATCCTCCCCTCCAGCACGAGCTTGAGGGGATCGCGCAAAAAGTCGTGCTCCACACCCTTGTCCTTGACGCACACCATGTCCGTGTGGGCCTGCATGAGCACGGGGGGCGAGTACTCGTAACCCTCCGTCCCCCCTTTTTTGATGATGACGTTGTGAAGGGCGTCCCGGTGCCACCAGAGGCCCCGATCTTTTGCAAATTGAACCAGATAGTCCGCCACCCCGGCCTCATTTCCAGAGCCGTGGGGGATTCTGGAGATCTCTTCGAAGTGCTTCTCAAAGAGCACGTCGTGGTTGAGCACGTTTTGCATGGTTCCTCCTAAAATTCAGCTCCTGCCGGCGCGCCTGGCCGGCGCACTTTACCGGGTTAATATAAAAAAGAATAAAATAGGTCGAAAAAACTGTAAAGTAGGCACAATTTGAAACAGGGGATGACGGGCAATAGCTGGTCTGGCCCTTCAAATCAACGCAGAAAAAACTGAGTACGGGTGGAGGGGGCTGAAAAGTAAACGCACCGGATGATTCCGGTGCGTTATCCGATGACAAAGACGGGAGGGCTAAAAGGCTTCCAAAACGTTTCCCGGCACGCTCATTTTCTCAGGCTGCCAAAGAACCAGGCCAGAATATTGGTGTTCTTTTCCACGATGAGAAAAGCCCCCCGTTCCAGCTCCCAATAGCTGTTGAGCCCGTGGGCGAAGGACATGCAGGCATAGCGGATCTCCTCGTTGGTCAGACCCTCTCTGAGGATGCCCTGCTCCCGCGCCTCGTCCAGCAGGGCGTCCATAATGCGGCAGACCGCCCGGTCGGAGGCCAGAAGGTCGGAGCTGTTCTCCTCCCCGATGATATAGTAGATCGTAGCCATGCGGGAGAGCTGTTCCCCGTAGCTGGTGGCGGCCTTGAGCAGCCCCCGCACCAGCAGGTGGAGCTTCTCAATGGGATCTGCGGAGGCGGTTTGGGGGTTCTCGAGGATTTCCCGGTAGAGGAGATCGAACTCCTCGTCCCAGCTCCTGCGGTAGCGCAGGATATTCTCCTCGTTGGCCGCGACGTTCTGGGCCACCTGAGCCAGGCAGGAGTTGCGCGAACAGGTCACCTCGATCCCCTCGTCCACCATCATGTCCACGCTCCAGGAGGAGAGCTGGAACAGGGAGGGCATGATGGACTTGCCCGCCTTGGTCAGGGAATATTCCACCCGCAGGGGCACCTCGTTGTACTGGGTCCGGGTGACCAGACCCAGGTTTTGCAGGGTTTTGAGGGCGGAGGTGAGCATCATGCCCGTGATGCCGGGGATGACCTTGGCGAGCTCGGTGTAGCGCATGGTCTCGCAGTGATCCAGCTCGCAGATAATTGGAATGAGCCACTTCTTACTCAGGATGTCCAGGGCGTAAACCACTGGGCAGTTTCTGTAATGCTTTTGTGAACGGCGTTCGTCCATAGCGCATACCTCCTTTGGCCTGAGCAATATTGATTCTTAGTATAGTTTATCCGGGTCCCCTCGTAAAGACGGTACTTGCCGGGGGCATAGTTACCTCAAGGAAACTATTGGAGGAATACTCAATAGTCATTTCAAACTGCGTAGGTAGAAAAAAGTGCCTTCTTTACACCGGCGCTGTTTACTGTTATCGTGAAAAAAATGAAACGCATTTGGGAGGAGCCGCCGTGTCACGACTTGCAAAGCTGGTTAACGCTGTGAAGGAATCCAACCTGGACGCCCTTCTCCTCACGGGGGAGGAGAACATCCATTATGCCACCCATTTCCCGGCCCTGGAGGGGATGGTGCTGATTTTGAAGTCGGGAGAGGCCGTGTGTTTCACCGATTCCCGCTATATCGAGAGCGCGACCAACGTCATGGCCCCGCAGGGCTACCGGGTCGTGGAGCCCGAGGGCTCCTATCCGACGCCCGGGACCATCCGGGACTTCGTGGCCCAGCGGGGGATCCGCACTCTGGGCTATGAGAACTGCACCATGACGGTCAAGGATTATCACACCTACCGGGCGGTTCTGCCCTGCGAGCTCCTGCCCTTTGACGACGGGGTGGAGGCGCTGCGCCAGATCAAGGAGGATGAGGAGATCGCCTGGATTGCGGAGGCCCAGCGCATCGCTGAGGCGGCCCTGGAGAAGCTCCTGCCCGACATCCGCCCTGGCGCGTATGAGGACGAGCTGGCCGCCAAGCTGGAGTACCACATGACCATGATGGGCTCGAACCGGCCCTGCATGGGCATGGTGCTGGTCTCGGGGGCCAAGACCTCCATGCCCCATGGCGTGGCCTCCCACAGGGCGATTGAGGCGGGGGACTTTGTAACCATTGACTATGGCGCCAATATCAGGGGATATCTCTCAGACATGACCCGTACCTTTGCCGTGGGCTACGCCACGGAGAAGATGAGGGAGGTCTATGAAATCGTCCTGGAGGCCCAGCAGGCGGGCATCGACGCATTTGCCGCGGGCAGGACGGGTATTGAGGTGGACTGGGCGGCCCGTTCGGTCATCGAGAAGGCGGGTTATGGCCCCTGCTTTGGCCATGGCCTGGGACACTCCCTCGGCCTCAATATCCATGAGAACCCCCGTGCCAATCGGACCTATCAGGGCAGGTTTGTAGAGCGCAACGTCATCACGGTCGAGCCGGGCATCTATATCCCCGGCGAGTTTGGCGTGCGCATTGAGGACATGGTCTACCTCTCCCCCGAGGGCAAGGTCAATCTGACCCGCTTCCCCAAGGAGCTGACGGTTCTGGGGTAGAGGAGGACCCGGGGGAGATTTGAAAGACCCCCAAAATTTGGGCAGAGCAAAAGCGCCGGATGTTTCCGGCGCTTTTGCTTTGCTGGGGGGACCTCTTACTAAAAAGAAACCGCTACTGGTTACTCTCTGACACTTCTATTGGGATAGGCCCGAATTCCTTTTCGAATGCGTTAATATGCTGGCGGATAAGCCGCAATAACTCCCGATTAACCGACCGATCGTTGTGATCCGCAATATAGTGGAGTTTTGCAAGCTGTTCCTCGTCAATACGCAGCGAATAATCCTTAATCCTCATGAAAAACTCCTAATCGCGGTTTTATAAGCTTATTTTAAGCTCAATCATGAGGTATAC
>JAHZEH010000079.1:2189-8069 GCA_019421925.1 Clostridia bacterium | reverse complement strand
TATCGGACATCAAGGAGATGGTGGATGAGGAATATGCCAACGGCCGCAACACCGTCATGGGCGATTCCGAGCTGGAGTACTTCTTCAAGCGGGCGGATAAGACTCTGTTCCAGGCCTGTGAACACCACCTGAGGAACCATATCAGTCAATAAAATATCGCCGGGTTTGCGCCTTCCGGAGAAGATTTCTGGAAGGCGCAAATCAATGCTGGCATTGGCACAGATTTTTTTCTATAATTGAGAAAAGCCCGGTTGTTTTTTTCGGGCAAGAAAAGGAGTGATGCTCATGCTTCGAGTAATTTACGGTGAAAAGGGCGCAGGAAAAACCAAACGCATCATTGATGAGGCAAACGCTTTGATCTCCACCGCCAAGGGCACCATTGTCTACGTGGACGACGACAAGAGCTATACACGCGATATCAAGCACCAGATTCGCTTTATTGATGCTTCTGAATACAGTATCGACAGCCCCACTATGTTCTACGGCTTCATCTGCGGCATCGCCGCCCAGGACTTCGACCTGGAGGCCCTCTACATCGACGGATTCCTCAAAATTGTCAAATGCGACCTGAGCGAGATGGAGGGATTCTTCAAGCAGCTGGAGGCTTTCGCCATCAAGTTCAACGTGAATATAACCATCAGCATCAACGGCAAGGCGGGCACCTCTCCCGCCTACCTCGATCAATACCTCGCATAACCCGCAACGCCTCTTACATAACGCTCGAATCCGGCCATCCTCTTGTGCGGGGTTGGCCGGTTTTCATTTTGATTCAGGAGGACAATTTCCGTGCAGTATCTCAGTACCCGGCATGCGCAGCAAAGCACCGGCGCCGCTCAGGCCATCGTGACGGGCATCGCCCCCGATGGCGGTCTCTACGTTCCCCAGAGCTTTCCCCAGATCAGCCTTGAGCAGATTGAGGCCTTCTCCTCCCTGTCTTATGACGCCTGCAGTGCTCAGATCATGGGCCTGTATCTGCCTGAGTTCAGCTCTCAGGAGCTCTCCGCCATGACGGCTGAAGCCTATCAGAACTTTGACACCCCTGCCGTCGTCCCGCTCCATCCCCTCACCTCTACACAGAGCGTCATGGAGCTGTTCCACGGCCCCACGCTGGCTTTCAAGGATATGGCCCTGCAAATGCTCCCCAGGCTGATGAGCGCCTCTATGAAAAAGACAGGCGAGAAGCGCACCGTCCTCATCCTTGTCGCCACCAGCGGCGACACGGGAAAGGCGGCGCTGGAGGGCTTCAAGGACGTACCCGGCACAGAAATCGCGGTGTTCTTCCCCCAGGACGGGGTTTCCGACGTACAGAAGCTCCAGATGGTCACCCAGGAGGGGGACAATACGTTTGTTTGCGCGGTGGACGGCAATTTTGACGACGCCCAGTCCGGGGTCAAACGTCTCTTTGGCGACCCCTCCCTCGCCAGGAAGCTGGAGGAGCGGGGCATCCGCCTCTCCAGTGCCAACTCCATCAACTGGGGCCGCCTCCTCCCCCAGATCGCCTACTACTTCTGGGCCTACGCCCAGGAGCTGAATGCCGGTCGCATCGAACGGGGTCAGACTGTCAACTTCGTGGTGCCTACGGGAAATTTCGGCGACATCCTCGCGGGATATTACGCCAAGCGCATGGGCCTGCCGGTACACAAGCTCATCTGCGCCTCCAACGCCAACAACGTCCTGTCGGACTTCTTCAGGACGGGCGTGTATAACCGTAACCGCCCCTTCTTCAAGACGGCCTCTCCCTCCATGGACATTCTCATCTCCTCCAACCTGGAGCGCCTGCTCTTTGAGGCCACGGGCCGGGACGACGGGGCGGTGCGCGGTTTCATGGAGAGCCTGGCGGAGACGGGCAGCTACGAGGTGCCCGCCCAGGTCCGCGAGGCCCTCTGCCAGGACTTCTATGCGGACTTCTGCGCAGACAGCGAGGCCTCTCTTGCTATCTGGCGCACCTTCCATGAGCACCGGTACCTGATGGACCCCCATACGGCCGTAGCCCAGTGCGTTTATGAGCGTTATGCCGCCATCACAGGGGACGGCACCCACACGGTGGTTCTGTCCACGGCCAGCCCCTTCAAGTTCTCAGCCAATGTATTCCGAGCGGTGGAACCCTCCGCCAAGCTGGCCCAGGATCATTTTGAAGTGGCCGAGCAGTTGGCCGCCGCCGCCCAGTGCTCCATCCCCAAGCCTGTGGCTATGCTGCGCGCTAAGCCCATCCGCCACAAGGCGAGCTGCACCCCCTCCACCATGGAGGACGCGCTGCTTCAGGCCGTTTCCCAGTGGAATCAATAAAGCAAGGCTCCCCATCAATTTGGAAAGGGTGATTTTCTATGGAAGAAGCCACCAAAAAACCAGTTATTTTCAGCGGCATCCAGCCCTCGGGCAATCTGACGCTGGGCAATTACATCGGCGCGCTGCGCAACTTCGTGGCCCTGGAGGGCGACTATGACTGCTACTACTGCGTCGTTGATATGCACGCCATCACCGTGCGCCAGGACCCCGCCACTCTGCGCCGCCGCACTGCCCAGACCATGGCGCTCCTCATGGCCTGCGGCCTCAGCCCTGACCGCTCCTGCATCTTCATGCAGTCCCATGTCCCCGCCCACGCGGAGATGAACTGGGTGCTCTCCTGCCATACCTACATGGGCGAGCTCTCCCGCATGACCCAATTCAAGGACAAGAGCGCCAAACACGCCGACAACATCAATGCAGGCCTCTTCACCTATCCTGTGCTGATGGCAGGCGATATTCTGCTCTACCAGGCCGGCCTTGTGCCCGTGGGCGCCGACCAGAAGCAGCACCTGGAGATTGCCAGGGATATCGCCATCCGCTTCAATAACCTCTATGGCGACGTGTTCACCGTCCCCGAGCCCTATATCCCCAAGGTGGGCGCGCGCATCATGTCCCTGCAGGAGCCCACCGCTAAGATGTCCAAGTCCGACGAAAATGAGAACGCCTACATTGCCCTGCTCGACCCCATCGACGTAGCCGTCAAAAAGATCAAACGTGCTGTGACCGATTCCGATGGGGAGATCCGGTTCGATTTTGAAAACAAGCCGGGCGTCTCCAACCTCCTCTCCATCTTCTGCGCCTGCACGGGCGAGACCCTGGAAGCGGCTCTGGCCCGCTTCGAGGGCAAAGGCTACGGCGCTTTGAAGCAGAGCGTTGCTGAGGCGGTTGCTTCCGTCCTGGAGCCTCTCCAGACCCGCTATAACGCCCTCATCAGCGATAAAGCCTTTATGAACGAGACCATAGCCAAGGGTGCGGAGAAGGCCAACAAAACCGCATACCGTACGCTGAATAAGGTGTACCGCAAAGTTGGCTTTGCCCCGCGCCAACTCTAAGGGCAGGCAATATCCCGCAAAAAAAGCCAAAAATGTGATTGACAATCTCCCGCGATAACGTTATAATATCTAATGTCGCCGCGGGTGAGTCCGGGCGTATCCCTCACCGGTCAATGTCAATCACCCTGTGCGGGGGTGGCGGAATAGGCAGACGCGCACGTTTGAGGGGCGTGTGGGCAACCATACGAGTTCAAGTCTCGTCCTCCGCACCAAATAGAAGCAGTCTTTCTGGGAAAGGCTGCTTTTTATTTATCCTTTCTGCGCGTGATAAACAAATAAAAAATCAGAAAATTATTGACATACTCTCCGCCTTTATATACAATTATATTGTGAAAATTGCATGCACATCTATGGGTGAATTTGAGAACCATATTTTGCAACAGAAAACGTTGTTGAATAGGGTTCTTTTTGTGTTTTTCCCACATTACTTATGGAGGTACTCTGCCATGCAATCAAGGCCGTTGAGCAACTCACCCATATTGAACCGTCTGAAGGACTTCCCCGTGATTGCAGCCGTGCACAGCCAGGAGGATATCGACGCAGCCCTATGCTCCCGGGCCAATATTCTTTTCTTGATGCGCGGCGATATATTCTCTTTAGAGAGGAGCATCCGGGCCATACATGAGAGCGGCCGCCTGCTATTCGCCCATTTCGACTTGGTCAAGGGGCTGAGCCGCGATGATATCGGCGTCCGCTATTACGCCACGCGGGCCCTAGTTGACGGCCTCATCAGCACCAACGCGAGCATTGTCAAGCTGACTCGCGCCGCCGGACTCTACAGCATCTTACGCATCTTCATTGTGGATTCCCAGGCTTTTGAGAACAGCGTCAATACCATCCATTCCGTCTCCCCCAGCCTCGTGGAGGTCATGCCCGCCCTGATTCCGCCGGTAATCACGGAACTGAAAAGCCGCGTGAACGTACCCCTCATCACGGGCGGCATGGTCTCCTGCCAAGCCCATGTGGACAGCGCCATCTCCGCCGGAGCTATGGGCGTTTCAACCAGCCTGCATGCCCTTTGGAACGAAAGGAGGGACCAATGAACACTCTCAGCAATATTCGTGCATTTCTTCTTGATATGGACGGCACCTTCTATCTCAGCAACCGCCTCTATCCCGACTCCCTTCCTTTTATGCGCACCCTCTCATCACTCGGCATCGACTATCTGTTTTTAACCAACAATTCCACACAGAGCGCCGCCTATTACGCACAAAAGCTCGCGCGTCTCGGTTTTGAAGCGCCCCCGGAAAAAATTCTGACCTCGGGCGAGGCCACGGCCCGCTACCTGGCAGAAGAAAAGCCCTGCGCCCGTCTCTACGTGGCCGGAACCCCATCCCTGGAGCAGGAGCTGCGCGGTTATGGTTTTATTCTGACAGACGAAAACCCTGACTATGTGGTTGTGGGATTCGATACCACCCTCACCTATGAAAAGCTATGGAAAATCTGTGACTTTGTGCGGCTGGGCGTACCCTATATCGCGACCCATCCGGACTTCAACTGCCCGGTTGACACGGAGACCGGCTTCATGCCGGACATTGGCGCTATCATCGCTTTTGTCGAGGCGGCGACCGGGGCGCGCCCACGTGTTATCGGCAAACCCAATCGTGAAATCATACAGATCGCCGCGCAGAAGCTCGGTTTCCCCCCTCAGCAAATCGCTGTTGTGGGCGACAGGCTCTATACGGATATCGCCTCCGGACTCAGCGCAAACATGCTCAGCATTCTGGTGCTCACCGGAGAGACCAGTCCGGAGATGGCAAAGCACAGCACCATACGCCCCGATCTCATCTTCGACAATCTTGGCGCCCTGGCCCGTGAATTGATGCGCTGCCGGACGGGCCCGGTATCCCCCTCCCCCATCCTGAGCCAATCGGGCCCACTCAAGAGGTGATAGCAGGAAGGCAAATCGCTGCACAGCCTCCCGATGCGGGCGGTGCTGAACCATAAGGGAAACCCATGGAAACAAAAAAGAACCGGGCCGCTTGTGCGGCCCGGTTCTTTGCAATACTCACCCCTAAGATCTGTTCTCTACGAGGCTCCATCCGCCCGCTCCAGAAAATATGGACTGGGCGGGTTTTCCGGCCTGCGTCCCGGCTGATAGAAGGTAACAAATTTGATGGAGAAGATGTCGCACACCACGTAGACCTCCTCCATCTCCTCATAAAGGACAATGAAGCCTGTGCCAACGGAGTACAAAATCCCCGCTTTCACCCGCATAAACTGAGTCCCAATCAGAAACTCACAGATGGCATATTCCCCAATATTATCCGACAATATCTGCTGCATGGAACCTATCATCTGCTCTGAATCAAAAGTCTGCTGAGGTGGAACAACCACACCTGTTCCTCCATTCTGCATCATAATAAATCTCCCCTTTCCCATCAAGTGTCCGCATAGGCGGCTGTTGGATTGTAAAAGCAGTGATCTCCAATCCGGATGACAAATACCCCCACATTTGAGGGAAAATTCTGCCTGCAAGTGGGAAGAAATGGATTGAAATACCACAGTGCGAAACCGAGATTGGTCAGCCGGTTTCCCGCAA
>JAHZEH010000079.1:0-2179 GCA_019421925.1 Clostridia bacterium | reverse complement strand
CGCCCAGTTTGCGATGTCATAATGCTGCTGCTCCGGGCGCATATTATAGACGTTCTGCGGATTATACCGTCCTCCTATGGTTTCCCGCACGCAGTCAAACTGACCGGGCTGATAGATGATACCCCGTATCGTCTTCTCCAGCCTGCCGTACTCCCCATAGGAGACATTCACCCGGTTCATGATGACGCATGCGACGGCTTTCATGCCGGTATCCCCTTCGCCGCCAGCCTCGCACTGAATGGTGCGCGCCAACAGTTCAATGCTCTCCAGTGCCATGCTGTCCCCCCGCCCCTTCAGATTCTCTTTAGATTACGTTGTAATTTTTGGTTTCAGAACCTGTATTTGGGAACATAGCCCGCCCCTGTTTTGCAAACAATAAGGGAACCAAGCACAAGGAGGTATTTCTATGGCCAATCTGACGGAAAAAGAATTGTCCGCCCTGCAGGATTTGCTGAGCGCGGAAGAGCTCAACGTCAAAAAGTTCAACCTGTTGTCCGATGCCGCAAGCGATCCCCTTCTCAAGCAGAAATTCTCAGCGATCGCCCAGCAGCATCAGCGCCACTACACCACCCTCTACTCCCATTTGAACTAAGGAGGTGTCCACCATGGAGATCAACACTCAGAAGTTCGGCGACAAAGAGATTCTTGCGGATGCCCTGACGGCTGAGAAGGCCATCACCGGCGTCTACAACACCTTCACAAACGAATGCGCCTGCCCCAACCTGCGCAACACCATGCTTCAGCTATTGAACGAGGAGCACAATCTTCAGGCCGAGGTGTTCACGGAGATGCACTCCCGCGGTTTCTATCCCACCCCCATGGCCGAAACGCAGAAGGTTGACCAGGCAAAGCAGAATTATCAGCCCCAGACCGTCTTTGCATAGAGCCGCAGCATAACCGCCGTTACAAAGCGCACAGCAAAGGGCGCGGGAATTTCCCGCGCCCTTTGTGCTGTGCTTTCGCTTATGGGGTGAATGAAAACGCTACGCTCAACCGTTCATGCTCCAAATCGCCTCATGGCTGCTTGAAACAGCAATTGCTCCCGCATTGAGCGCCGAAAAAACATCCTCTTTTTCAAAAATGAGACCGCCCGCAATGATGGGCACCGGCATGTCTCTTTTGGAGAGCTCCAGCGCCTTGGGGGAAACGCCTGGCAGAATCTCTACCAAATCCGGCTTACAGGACTGTACGTTCTGAACGCCGCTGCGCAAAGCTGAGGAGTCCAGCATAAAGACACGCTGAATGGCATACAGCCCCACCTCATGGGCCATGCGCACGCAGGCCCCCTTGGTGGTGATGATACCGTCAGGATTCATTTTTTCGGCTATGTAGCGCAAGCCGACATTGTCAGGGCGCAACCCGTCAATCAAATCCACATGCAAAAACACCATTTTGCCGGCGCTGCGCAGCTCCCGGCACTGCTGCTGAAGGTCGCCAATATTGCCAAAGAGCATGAACACCACTTTAGGATTGGCGAGTATAGCCCTTTGAAGCATTTTTTCATCGCGCACCGCGGCAATGATGGGATTCTCTACCAGAACATCAATCAATTTCTGTGGATCCAGACGCAATACGGTTGCCCCCCCTCATTCTCGTTAAGACTATTCTAGATGACGGGTGGCGATTACGTCAATACCCGTGCCGCAAACATTGGGGACAACCACATCGCCAATCTCCACGGGCAGGGATACTTTGGCCTCGCGGATCTCCTTGAGACAGTCAAACATCTTGTCCTTGGGAATGAACTTGGCTGTCTTGACGCACAGGGGCTCCTTCGCGCCCTCCACTGCCAGAACGGAAGTTACCATGCGGGTGGGGCACGTGACCTCATCGCGGGCGTATTCCGCGCCCTTCTTGCAGGTGTTGCCCTTGATGGAGGCGACTTCCCCGTTCTCCATTGTCACTGTAATCTGGCAGCCCATCGGGCAGCCAATGCAGGTGAGCAGTTTTTCCATGACTATTTTACCTCCAATCTCACCGTAATCTTGCTGAGGTTCTCCCGGCCCTCAAACAGCTCCGGTCCAATCTCCACTGTGGCCATCTCGCCCGGAGCCATAATCATATGGGGCTTGCCGCGCAGCACCTCTTCCCCGTCAAAATCAACACAGATACGGGCCGCCTTATAGACATTGCGGGGCCGGAACATGACCTTCAGAGGCTCTTTAACCTCCTTGGGATG
>JAHZEH010000078.1:4157-8070 GCA_019421925.1 Clostridia bacterium | reverse complement strand
GACCCCGATTACAGCACTGTTACCCAGGGCATCGTGTCCGCCGTCAACCGGGAAGTCAACGTGGACGGCCAGACCAACAACTACATCCAGACCGACGCCTCCATCAACCCCGGCAACAGCGGTGGAGCCCTCATCAACGCCCGGGGCGAGGTGATCGGCATCTGTGCCCTCAAGAACGTCATTGCCGGATACGACGACTACGGCAACACCATCGCAGCGGAGGGACTGGGCTTCGCCATCCCCATCAGCGACGCGCTGCCTGTCATTGAGCAGCTCATCCAGCACGGCCGCATCAGCCGTCCGGGCATCGGCATCATGGCTTATGTCATCACGGACGTGGAGGCGGACGAGTGGGGGACCCCTGTCGGCGTACTCATCTCCACCGTCACCATTGGCGGCCCGGCCTATGAGGCGGGCCTCAAGGTGGACGATATCATCCTGCAGGTGGAGGGCAAGCAGGTGACGGCTTTCACCGATCTGACTGACGTCATCAAGAGCCGCAGAGAGGGAGATACCATCTCGCTGCGTATCTGGCGGGGCGGCGAGGAGATGGATGTGACGGTGACCATCGGCGATATGAACCAGATCAACCAGTATGAGCGGGAGGTCCTCCAGCAGGGGAACGAATAAGGAGTTTCCTTTGGCATCCCATCCTGAACGGCAAAAAGGCCGGGTAATATACCCGGCCTTTTTGCTGTCCAAAGGGGAAGGAAGGAACGATTTTGTCCGCTATACGGGGATATCCCGCTTCTGGAAGCACAGGAAGGAGGCGCCGAAGAGGACAGCTCCCAGAAGGAAAAGCAGGGGAATCATCCAGAGGGCGCCGTCCTGGCCGGAGAGTATCCCCTGGGCGTCAAACAGGGAGAAGACGGTGGCGTATTTGAGATTGTCCAGCCTGCCCCCCATATTGGCGAGCATCCGGATCAAATAGAATACCGTGGGGATGCCCGCCCCCAGAGCGAGGGAGGTTTTTGTCTCATTGCATAGACAGGAGGCGAAAAAGCAGACGCCCGCCAGCGCCAGGTGCAGGCCCAGCAGGCTGAGATTCATGAGAAGGAAGGGGCCGGTTTCCAGCTGCCCGGGGAAGGAAAGCTCACAGACGGCGATGCACAGCCCGGTGCAGTACGCAAGCAGCAGAATGAGGCTGGAGAGCAGCACGGCGAGCTGGGTGGCCACGATCCTGCGGCGGGGGACGGGGGCGGCTAAAAGATAGGCCATGGAGCCCTTATCCACATGGCGGGCGACCAGGCGGTTGGCGGCGATGATGGAAAAAATCATGGGGAAGAGGGGCATGAGCATGCCGTAGAGGTAGGTGGCGACGAAATCCGTCATGGTCAGGCCGCTGCCCGCCATGCCGAACATGGCCATGAGTTCGGGCATGGACTGGGCCAGTTGGGCCAGAGCCCCGCCGATCTGGGGATCGAACATCGGGATGATGACGGCGATATACATGGTCAGGAGGAGGGCGAACCCCAGGAATATTCTCCACAGGGAACGCCAGCCCAGTTTGAAGAGAGGCAGATTCATTGCGCTTCACCTCCATAGTACTGCATAAAGATCTCCTCCAGCCCCTGGTGGGGGATATCCAGGTTGACGACGGGGGCGGATGCGAGGGCGGCGGTAAAAGCGGCCATACTGTTTTGGACGGCAACGGCCACTGTGCTGCGGGAGAGGGAGAGAACAGGCAGGCCGCAGCCTTCCGCGAAAGCCCGGGCCTCCTGGGGGGTGGGAAGGGTGACAAGATAGGTCTTGCGGCGGGCCGCTTTGAGGGCGTCGATGCTGTCCACCGCCACCAGGTGCCCCTCCTTGATGATCCCCACACGGCTGCAGGTGCGCTCCACCTCCTCAAATATGTGGGAGGACATCAGGATAGTCTTGCCCCTCTCCTTCTCCTCCAGAATGAGCTCAATGAAACGGCTCTGCATCAGAGGGTCCAGCCCGCTGGTGGGCTCGTCCAGGATGAGCACCTGGGGGTCGTGCAGAAAAGCGCACAGAATCCCCACCTTTTGCTTCATGCCCTTGGACATCCTGCGCAGGCGGCCCTTGGGGTCGAGCTCAAAGCGCTCCATGAGCAGGCGGGCCCGGCTGAGGTCCCTGACGCCCCGGTAGGAGGCGTAGAACTTCAGAAAATCCATGCCCGTCATGTCGTCGATCAGGGAGATCTCCCCGGGGATGTACCCCACGGAGGCCTGGATCGCGGCGGCCTCCCTGGAGCAGTCCAGGCCGAGAATGGAGCAAGAGCCCTTCTGGGGGCGGATGAAGCCCATCAGCTGGCGAATCGTGGTGGTCTTGCCCGAGCCGTTCGGCCCGAGATAGCCGAAGACCTCCCCCTCGGGGATGGAGAGGGAGAGGTCAAAAACGCCCCTGCCGGAGCCGTAGCTCTTGGTCAGCCCTCTCAGTTCAATCGCATTCATAAAATACCTCCTGCTTTTTATTTGCATGAACCTGTTCCCAGTATAAATCAATCGGGATGGATGGCAAGCCGGAATTGTATTAAAAATGTATAAAGAGAGGACCGCCCCACAATGGGGAGCGGTCCTCTCTCTAAAACCATGCCCTGCTCTGCGGATATCTCCAGCGGGCAGGCGGAGTTCAGACCAGGATGGATTTCGCTGCCGCCTGCCCCTGCGTCATGCTCATGCCCCCTTCCCGGGGCTTTTTCCATCGTGGTTGTCAACCGTCCGGGCGCTCTCCATTCAGATCAGCTGTTTCAGCCGCTCTCCGTACTCGGTTCCGCCCAGGTGATCGGCCAGCGTGCGGAGCACCTCAGGGCCGATGTAACCCATTTTGCGGGCGATTTCCTCGATGCAGCCCACACTCAGTCCCTGCTTTTGCAGGGACGCCACCAGGTTCACGGCCCGCAGAAGGCCGTCGCAGGTGCCCGTGTCCAGCCAGTGGACGTCATGAAGGGGGATGGCCTGGAGCCGCCCCTCTTCGAGATAAATCCGGTTGAGGTCGGTGATCTCCAGCTCCCCACGCGGGGAGGGCTTTAAGGTTTCGGCGTATTCGCAGGCGCCGGGCGGATAAAAATAGAGCCCAGGCACAGCCAGATTGGAACGGGGGTTTTGGGGTTTCTCCTCCAGGGAGAGGACGCGGCCGGAGGCGTCGACCTCCGCGATACCATAGCTTCCAGGATCCGGTACCGGCTGGGTGAAGATGACCGCGTCCTGGGAGGAGGCGGCCAGTTTGAGCGAGCGCTGCAGGGAGGCTCCCACAAAGAGATTATCCCCCAGGATAAGCGCCGTGCGCTCGCCCCCGCAGAAGGAGCGGCCGATGCGCAGAGCGTCGGCGATGCCGGCGGCAAAGGGCTGTACGGCATAGGTGATATTGATGCCGAGATCCCTTCCACTGCCCAGTATGGTCTCAAATTGATCTCTGTCCCGGGCGTTGGTGATGAGCAGGATGTCGCGGACACCCGCCTGCATCAAAGTGCCCAGGGGATAGTAAAACATGGGTTTGTCATAGATGGGCAGCAGATGTTTGGAAACCGCCCTGGTCATGGGGTACAGGCGGGTGCCCTTCCCTCCGGCAAGCAAGATTCCCTTCAACTCTGTCCCTCCTTTCCGCTCGTGCCTTCAACGCAGGCCGATACCATTGTATGCGCGCAAAATGCGGCCAATGACGGCATTTTCCGCCAGTTCTGACTGGGCATACCGGGCGGCGGCGGTGCCCAGCCGGGCGCGTAGTTCCGGTTTCCTCACGATCTCCAGAAGATTGCGGGCGAGGGCCTCGGAATCCCCCACGGGCGAGAGCAGGCCGGTCACGCCGTGGCGGACAAGCTCGCGGGTACCGGGCGCGCTGGTCGCCGCGACGGGCAGGCCTATGCTCATGGCCTCCATGAGGATACGGGGGACGCCCTCCTTGCGGGAGGTGAGCGCGGCCGCGTCGCAGCCGCAGAGGAGGCGGGAGGCGT
>JAHZEH010000078.1:0-4147 GCA_019421925.1 Clostridia bacterium | reverse complement strand
GAGCTTGATGCGGGAACGCAACGGATGTCGCTCAATGGAGGCGGCCGGCTCCCGCTCATACCGGCCGCTCCTTCCGAAATTGGCCCCAGCCAGCAGGGCCACGCACCGGGGGTCCTGGGCGCAGACCCGGGAGAGGGCCGAAAGGAAGGTAGCGTGATCCTTGACTGGTTCAAGGCGGGCGAACAGTGCGACAGCCACATCTCCCTCCTCCAGGCCCAGTTCCCGGCGGATAGCGGCGCGCTCGGGCAGATGGGACCGGAGGGTATCCACGTCCACGCCATTGCCCTCATAGAACAGGGCGCTCTCGGGCAGAAAATGCAGCTTGGTGAGGGTTTGCAGGTCGGCACGGTTTTGACAGAGGATGCCGTTGCAGCACTTGGCGGCCAGACGTTCCAGATTGCGGTAGAGGAGGCGGGGCAGAGGGGGCTGGCCCTGGTAGAAGGGGAGCCCATGGGCGGTGTGGAGGCTGGGCAGGCCGCACAGCCAGGCTCCCGCCCGCCCGATAAAGCCCGCTTTGGCGCTGTGGGTATGGACCAGGTCGAAGCGTCCGCTCTTGAGCAGGCGGACGGTCTCATAGAGGGCCCGAATATCCCCCAGGGGGCTGAGATTGCGGGGGATAGGCAGATTGTGGAAGGGATAGGGCAAAGCGGGATCCTGGACACGGGGCGCGGCGACTTCAATGGCATAGCCCGCCTGGGAGAGCCCCCGCAGCTTCCCGGCCAGCAGGTGTTCCACAAAAAATTGGGTGTTGGCGATATGCAAAACCCGCGGCATACAAAAAGCCTCCCTCCGCACATGGATACTTTTCATTGTGTGCGGCAGGGAGGCGGGATATGACTGGATGTTATTGGGCGAGGCGGGCCCTGCGCTCCTGCAGATAGGCTGCGAAATCCTTCTCATAGAGATTGACGATGAGCTCCGGCGGGAACTCCACCTCGTCGAGCAGCTCCATCGCCTTTTTGACCTGTCCCACGTCCTCGCAGATGTGGGCGTCGCTGGAGACTACGATACGCACATCATGCTGTTTGCACAGCGCGGCGATTTTGAGGGTGTCGGGCCGGTTGACGGGATTGGAGAGGGAGTTGTTGTTGACCTCCATGAGGCGGTTCTTGTCCTTGCAGCGAAGCACAATGGCCTCCACGTCACAGGGATGGCTGTAGCGGTCGCAGTGGCCCACAACATCCACGTAGCCGTATTCGAGAGCGGCGAGGTGGGCGGCGGTGTAGGCCGCCCTGGTGCTGCCCGCGGGATAGCCCTCCCTGTGCAGGCTGGCAATGGCGAACTCCAGCTTGTCGATATTCTTCTGGGGGATGCCGAACTGGCCGGGGACAGGGGTGATGTCCAGCTCCGCACCCTTGTAGACGTTGATACCGCAAAGGGGGGAAGGGATGACCCGCATGTTGCCGATGAGCATGGCGGTGTTGGGCCCGGTGATGAGGGGGGTATGCTCGGTCAGGCAGACGCCCTTCATGCCAAAGCGGTTCGCCGCCTCGCAGTTTTCCCGGATGGTGGACCACCCGTGGCCGGAGAGGATGGTGTGGGTGTGGGTATCGACCTCGATTTGCATGTGCGCGAGAGTGGGTCTCATGGGATGCCTCCTGAAAATAAGATTGAAAGTTATTGCAAGCCGCCCGTTCTGTGGCGGCAGGTCTGACATGTCTTTATGCGCCCCGGAGGGGGACCTCCCGGGCAGTGTGGCGGATATAGTCGAAGAGCATGGCGCACCGCCTTCTGACGGGTTCTTCTCCCCGCAGGAGGGCGGGCATATCCAGGGGAAAAACATGCAGGTGGCAGATGCGCCAGGCCTGGCTCCTGCCCGTATAACCGATGAGGGCGGCAGCCTCGTCCCGCAGAAAATTGCGGGCGAACAGGGCGTCCTTTTCACAGGGCTCGCACTCCAGGCAGGCGGGAAGCATGCCCCTCTTCTCGGGCAGCAGCCAGTCGTAGAGCAAAAGCTCCCGCAGTCCCTCCGCAGCCCGGCCCGTCTTCTGCGCAAAGGCCCACAGGTTTTCCAGGGCGGCCATAGGGCCGGAGGCCCTGTTCCTCCCTCTCAGAAATACGCCCAGCTCCATGAAGAAGGCGAAGGGGGAGGGTTCCCGCTCCAGCAGGAAAGCCAGGGCGTGGCGGACAAACCCACTGTGATCCATGCGCTCCACCGCCTCCTCGCAGGCCTTAAGGGCGTGGAGGTCATCCGGGGAGAGGCAGTCCGTGGACAGCACCTCATAGGGGGGATAGTCGCCGAAGCGGCCTCCGAAGCTCCCGGTCTGCGCCCGCAGGCGGCTGCCCTTGAGAAATTTCAAAAAGCCCAACTGCAGCATATGGGGCCGCAGGGCGAACACGTCGTCAAAGGATTTGCCAAAGGAGGCGAGGTCCTCATGGGGCAGACCGGCGATGAGGTCCAGGTGCAGGTGCATATTGCCCGCCTCCCGCAGGCGGTGGGTAGCATAGGCGATCTCCTCAAAACTGTCCGGCCGGGTGATGGCCCGGAGGGTCTCGGGGTTGGTGGTCTGCACGCCGATCTCCAGTTGGAAGCGCCCTTTGGGGGCGGTACAGAGAATCTCCAGGGCCTCCCCGTCCAGCAGGGAGGCGGCGATCTCAAAGTGGAAATTGGTCCAGGGCGGAGAGGGCGCGCCAGATACGGTTGGCCCGGCCCCTGTCGGCATTGAAGGTCCTGTCCACCAGTTTGACCTGGTGGGCCCCCGCCTTTGCCAGAGCGGTCAGCTCGGAGATGGCCCGCTCCTCCGGAAGGAACCGCAGATGGGTCCCGCCTGAGAGGCAGAAACCGCACCGGAAGGGACATCCGCGGGAGGACTCATAGTAGAGGATACGGGGGGCGGAAGGGAGGTTGTCCAGGTCGTAGACAAAAGGGATATCCGCCAGGGGGAGTGGGCTTCCCACCGGGTTTTGCACGATGTTTGCCCCGTCCCGCCAGACAAGGTTTTCCACAGAGGCGTAGTCCCCGCCGCACTCCAGGAGCTGAAGGAGGGGTTTTTCCCCCTCGCCCGTGATAACCCCGTCGAGATAGGGACAGGCATGCAGGAGAGCGGGGGCGTCAAAGCTGACCTCCGGACCGCCGAACAGGATGAACGTCTCCGGGGCCATGCAGCGCAGAGCCTCGGCCAGTTTCCTCATGAGTTCTATATTCCAGAGATAGCAGGAGAAGGCGACGACGGGCGCGCGGTTTTCATAGACCGCCTGCCGGAGTGACTCGAACTGGTCGTTGATGGTCAGCTCCAGGATGGCTGGCTCCCTGTGCCGACTCCTCAGATAGGAGGCCAGGGAGCGCACCGCCAGCGCGGTGTGGACAAACTTTGCGTTGAGGGCGACGAGAAGCGCTTCAGCCATCGGGGGATCTCCTCCGCAGTTTGGTGTTCAGAGCCCGTATTCTCCAGACGAAACGCCGTCGGTACGGGGCCTTTGCCGCCCGCGCCGTTTAACCTTACAGCCCGCCAAGGGGAAGGCGGAGTACCATCCAATCCGGCGGGAAAATACCCGTTTATCCGGCGTTCTCTCTGCGGCGAGTACAGGCTTCCACATGTTTTGAGACGCTGTTTTGCGTCTCCGGCAAGCATTATATCATATCGGCAGGGCGTTTAACACTGCAATTCCCGCCGCGTTGTGGTAAAATGGGATTCCGGAACAGGAGGAAACGTTCATGGGTGTCTGCAATATTTGCCCCCGGCTCTGCGGGGTTGACAGGGAGAACACGCGCGGGTACTGCGGCGCGGAGGCTGAACCCAGGGTGGCCCGCGCTGCCCTGCATCTGTGGGAGGAGCCCCCTATCAGCGGCAGCGCTGGTTCAGGGGCCGTCTTTTTCAGCGGATGCAACCTGCGGTGCGTATTCTGCCAGAACTTTGAGATCAGCGCCGCCATCATCGGAACGCCCTGCGGCGAGGAACGGCTGTGCGACCTGTTTTTCGAGCTGGAGGGGCAGGGCGCCCACAATATCAATCTTGTTACGCCTACGCCCCATACCGCCCTTCTGAGGAGGGCCATGCTTCTGGCACGCAGGCGTTCCTTTGCCCTGCCCTTCGTTTGGAACAGCAACGCCTATGAGCGGGTCGACGTCCTGCGTTCGCTGGAGGGGTTGGTGGATATCTATCTGCCCGACCTGAAATATGTTTCTTCCCGCACGGCTGAGAAGTAT
>JAHZEH010000077.1:5469-8120 GCA_019421925.1 Clostridia bacterium | reverse complement strand
GCCTTCTCGATCATCTCCGCAGACAGTATCCGGATTGCGTTGACTGACAGGTTGTGATAATCCATGAGACCCTCCTGTGAAGTGCAAACATAAATAAGGTTCTTATGGTTTCATGTTAATCGTGCGGGATGAATTTGTCAATATGTGCAATCTAATTTTGCACAAAATATTCAAACAAAATTTCAAAATGTGGACGAGGCGGATGTGAAGAAAAGAGCGGGCGCTGTAAATTCCGAAGTGAGGTATATCTTTCCCACAAATATGGGAACAGTTTATGCTATAATGCAGAGGTAAATACCCCCGAGTAGAGACTGGAGAACTGATGAAAAAAGCAAACAAGAGGATCCTGTGGATGGTTCTGGCCGCTGCGCTGCTCGCGGCCGTCAGTATCTGCCTGTATGGGCGCTCCCAGCTCTGGGGGGCCGGATTGAACGTGACGGTTCTGAACACCGGAAAGTCCGACTGTATCCTCATCGAGGCGGATGGAAGGACCATGATGATCGACGCGGGCTATGAGGAGAACGGGGAACAGATCGTGGATTTCCTCAGGGAGAGGGGCATAGCCCGCCTGGACTATCTCCTCATCACCCACTTTGACAAGGACCACATCGGCGGAGCCGATCAGGTGCTCCGGGCGGTGGAGGTGGGGGAGGTCATCCAGCCCAACGGGGACAAGGACAGCAAGCAGTACCGCCAGTATACTTCCGCCCTGGCGGGCGCCGGGCTGACAGCCCGGAGACTGAGCGGAACGGAGGAATTTGCTCTGGGGGAGGCGTCGGTGCGCCTTCTTGCGGCCCAGCGGACGGATTATGAGGGGGATAACGACCTCTCCATCATGGCGGAGCTGCGCTATGGGGAGAGGAGCTTCCTCTTTGCCGGGGATGCGGAGGACGTCCGCCTGGCCGAGTATTTGGAGCAGGCCCCCGGGCACTTTGACTTTCTCAAGGCGCCCCACCACGGAAGGCTGGGCGGCAGGACCGAGGAGTTTTTAAGGGCCGTTTCTCCTAACTATGCAGTTATCACCTGCTCCCGGACCGAGGGGGCGGAATGGGGAGTCACCCAACTGCTCCAGAACATGGGCTGCGAGACCTGCCTTACCTCGGAGGGGGAAGTGATGCTGAGATGCGATGGGGTCCGGATCAAAATTTGGCAGGATTGAGGGAAGAGACGTTATGAATGAGACCATACAGATGCTGCTCATCATTTGCCCCCTGGTGTTCTTTGCCGGGGTTGTGGACGCGGTGGCGGGCGGCGGGGGGCTGATTTCCCTGCCCGCCTATCTTGCCGCCGGGCTCCCGCCCCATATGGCCATCGCAACCAACAAGGTATCCTCCTCCTGCGGGACGCTGGTCGCCACGCTGCGCTTCATGCTGGGCAGGAAGATCCACTATGCCTCCGCTCTGGTTTCTGCCGCAGCCGCCCTGGTGGGATCCTACTTCGGGGCCCAGCTCAATATGATGCTGGAGGAGAAATACCTCAGCTATGTGCTCATTGTGCTCCTGCCCGTTATCGCCGTCTTTCTGCTGTGCAAGAGGGACTTTGGGGAGAGAGACCGGGCGGTGGAGCTCACCAAAGCGAAAATGCTGATTTATTCTGTGCTTGCCGGGCTGGTGGTGGGTTGTTACGATGGCTTTTTCGGTCCGGGCACCGGCACCTTTCTCATCCTTGCCTACACGGGGCTGATCGGCTTTGATTTGGTGACCGCCTCGGGCAACGCCAAGGTGGTTAATCTGGCCGCCAATGCGGCGGCGCTCACCACTTACGCTTTTTCCGGCAAGGTGGTGTGGCTCCTTGGGCTGACCGCCGCCCTGTTTGGCATCGCGGGCAACTGGATTGGCTCCGGCCTGGCTCTGAAAAAGGGGGGCAAGATCATCCGGCCCATGTTCTTTGTGGTACTTGTACTGTTGTTGGTCAAAATTATTGTGGATTTGATCGGGTGAAAGACATGACAATATATAATAGGATGAACCGGCCCACCGGCGGCATTGATCGTGAGGGGGGGGCGCCCCCGATGTACAAGGCAACAGACGGTCCCGCCGGACCGGCGGAAGAGCCGAAAGAGGAGCGAAACGGACCGGAGATGCCCCAGCCCCAACCGGCGGGAGAGGATGCGGGGGAGGGCCCACGCATTCCCCCGGAAGAGCCACCCAGGGAGTGGGCCGCCGTTCCCAAAGGAAGAGGGGAGCGGTACACCCAGAGCCGGCGGAGCTCCAGGGGGACCGCTCTGCTGGTTGGGGGCGCGGCTCTCTGCCTGTGCGCTGGCCTGGGCCTGTGGGCCCTCCTGGGGAGCGGCGGGGCCCGGCCCCCGGAAAAGACGCCGGAGGAGCTGTTTGCCGCAGGCGGAACGCACTCCCCCGGTCCAGACGCCCTTCCGCGTGCAGCCGGGGGGGACGGGGCCACGGCCCTGCCGGTCCAAACCACCCCCCAGCCTACCGCCGCCCAAGCGCCGGAGAGCACGCCCCAAGCCACAGACCCCCCCTTGGATGCGGGGGACTGGGGGGACAAATTCGCCGGGAAATTCGCGCAGGGCGAGACGGAGCGTACGGAGAACAGCTACCGGAGCAGGGACATCAGCGTGACGGTGGAGAAGGTCCAGGAGGAGGGCGTGACCTATTTCGTAGCGGATATCTACATCCGAAACCTGGAGAATT
>JAHZEH010000077.1:0-5459 GCA_019421925.1 Clostridia bacterium | reverse complement strand
CTCGGGCGGCGAGTACGGCGGGAGCAAGTAGGCCACCCTGGATATGGCGGTGGAGAACGGCGCGGTGATCGCCCTCTCAGGGGACTACTATGCCGCTCACAACAGCGGGTTGGTTATCCGCAACGGCGAGCTCTACCGGGATACGGAATACGGGGACGTCTGCGCGCTCTACCGGGACGGCGTGCTGGAGACCTATGAACAGGACAAGGCGGACATTCCCGCCATTGTCGAGCGGGGGGCCTGGCAGGCATGGACCTTTGGGCCCAAGCTGCTCACCGGCGGCAGGCCCATGGAGAAGTTTAACAGCAATGTAAATCCTGCCAATCCCCGCAGCGCCATCGGCTACTATGAGCCCGGCCATTACTGCTTTGTGCTGGTGGACGGCAGGCAGCAGGGGTATTCCAAGGGGATGACGCTCAAGGCGCTCTCCCAGCTGTTCTATGACCTGGGCTGTGTGGACGCCTACAACCTCGACGGCGGCCAGACCGCGGTGATGGCCTTTGACGGCAAGCTCGCCAGCCACCCCTATGAGGGGGGCCGCAAGACCAGCGATATCCTCTATATCGCCGAGACGGAAGGAGAAAACCCATGAGATTTGAAACGGTGGTATTTGATCTGGACGGCACGCTGCTCAACACCCTGGACGACCTGCGGGACAGCGTTAATTTTGCCATGCGGGACGCGGGCTATCCCGAGCGGTCCCCGGCGGAGATCCGCAGATTTGTGGGCAACGGCGTGCGCAGCCTGGTGGAACAGAGCGTGCCCGAGGGCACGGACAGCGAGAAGATTGACGCCTGCCTGGCGGTGTTCCGTAAACACTATGCGGAGAATATGAGCAACAAGACCGGTCCCTATGAGGGAGTGATGGAATTGCTCCAGGATTTGCAGGAGCGGGGCGTCAAGATGGGGGTTGTTTCCAACAAATACGACGGCGCGGTCAAGGAGCTTATTGCCAAGGAGTTCGGCAGATTTATCCATGTGGCCATCGGCGAGAGGCCGGGCATCGCAAGAAAGCCCGCGCCCGATTCCGTGCTGGAGGCCATGCGGGTTCTGGGAGCTTCCCCCCAGTCCACCGTGTACGTGGGGGATTCCGAGGGGGACGTGACCACGGCCCGCAACGCGGGCGTGGCCGCCGCGGCCTGCACCTGGGGGTTCCGGGACCGGGACGTGCTCGCCGCCCTGAATCCCGACTTTATAATCGACAGCCCGGAGGAATTGCTCCGTCTGATCTGAGGGGAGCGGAAATTTACAAAAACAATTGGGTATGATATGATGAGGTGAATTTTTCCAAAGGCGGTGTTTGTATGAAAAAAGGCGCGCAGTACGCGGCGCGCGGCGGCTGGTACCTGGCCAGGACGGCCCTGTGGATCGGTCTGGCCGCGGCGCTGATCGCCTTTGTGTTCTATAGTTGCATGAATATCGGCTCCATCTATATCATTGCGACCGACGGCATGCGTTTGCGCGCGGACGTGCTGCTCGGGCAGGAGGACGCCAACGAGCTGACGGCATACTTTTTTGAGGACGCCATGGCGAAGGACGGGATGCTTCTGGAGATGCCCTATTCCTCCTACCGCGTCACCAGCTATGACTATTCGGTGAAGATCAAATCCATTTCCGCCTGGGCGGGCACCACGTCCGCCAAGGCGGTCATCACCGAGGAGGTCAGCAACATCGCCGGTACCGCCCTGGAGGGGACGGTGGACGAGGGGGGGGAGGCCCCCGCCATCCCCCAGTGGGTGGACGCCCGCTATGAGCTCGTCTTTGAGCGGGACGAGGGAGGACGCTGGCTTATCAGGTCCGTCACCCTGCTGGAGGTGCTGCCCAAGGAGACGCCCCAGCCCACGCCCCCCCCCCCGCCCGCCCCCCCCCCCCCCCCCCGGGGGGCGCCCGCGCCCCGTCCCCCCCCCCCGGGGCGGCAGAAAGGGGAACGGGGCCATTGGCTGGCCCCCATGGCGGGCGTAACCGATATGCCCTTCCGCGTCATCTGTAAGGAGATGGGCTGCGACCTGACCTATACGGAGATGGTCTCCGCCAAGGGGCTGCATTATGGGGGGAGCTCCAGGCGCAGCGGCTCTCTGCTGGCCATGGGGGAGGGCGAGACGCCCTGCGCCGTCCAGCTCTTCGGCAGCGACCCGGACATCATGGCCGAACAGGCTGGATTCATCTGCGACAGCCTCCAGGGGAAGCTGGCTCTCATCGACATCAACATGGGCTGCCCCGCCCCCAAGATCACAGGAAACGGGGAGGGCAGCGCCCTCATGCTGCGTATGGACACAGCGGAGAGGGTCATCCGGGCGGTGGTCAGGGCCAGTTCGGCGCCGGTGACGGTCAAGTTCCGCAAGGGCTGGGACGAGGACCATGTCAACGCCCTGGAGTTTGCCAGGATGGCGGAGGGGAGCGGGGCCAGGGCCATCGCCCTGCACGGGAGAACCCGGGCCCAGATGTACGCGGGCAGGGCGGACTGGGATATCATCGCCCGGGTGGTGGAGGCCCTCTCCATCCCCGTCATTGGGAACGGGGACGTGTTCTGCGCCGGGGACGCCCTGAGGCTCTTTGAGCATACGGGCTGCGCCGCTGTTATGGTGGCCAGGGGCGCCCAGGGAAACCCCTGGATATTTTCCCAGATTGCGGCCCTGCGGAGGGGGGAGGTTCTGCCCCCGCCCACAGCCAGGGAGCGCATGGACGTGGCGCTGCGCCATGCCCGCGACCTGGTCGCCCTCAAGGGGGAACGGGCCGTGGTGGAGATGCGCAAGCATATCGCCTGGTACTGCAAGGGCATGCCGGGCGCGGCGGCCCTGCGGGTGCGTGTCAACGGGGCCTGTTCCCTGGCAGAGCTGGAGGACATTTTGGCCGGGGCCTGTGCTTGACAGGCCAGAGGCAATTCAATATAATGATAAAACGGGCAAATTAGGGAATGAAATCGGACGGACGGCCTGGCCGCCGGTCTTGTGATACCCCGGCATCAGATGGGAGGAGCAGCATGGAAAACAAACAGATCAAACAGCTTTCGCGCACTGCGTTCAAAGAGTACGAGGCCAAGCTGGAATACATGAAGAACACCCGCCGCCTGGAGGTGGCCCAGCATATCAAAGAGGCCCGCGCTTTCGGCGATATCAGCGAGAACGCGGAATATGACGCCGCAATGGACGAGCAGAGCGCTCTGGAGGCGGAAATCGCCCAGATCGAGGAACTGCTGCTCCATGTGGAGGTCATCGACGAGAGCTCCATTGACCTGAGCACCGTCAACGTCGGCACCCGCATCGTGCTGCAGAGCCTGCGCACGGGGGAAACAGAGGAATACGACGTGGTCTCCACCACCGAGGCCGAGCCCTTCCGCAAGAGCTTTATGGTCAAGTGCGACGGCAGCGAGACCAACCGGAATCTGGGATATACAGCCGGTGAGGAGATCTTCTACGAGGCTCCTCCCCGTCTGAGCAACGACAGCCCCGTGGGCCATGCCATCCTTGGCCATAAAGCGGGGGATGTGGTGGATGTGGTCGCCCCGGCCGGCATCCTCCAGTATAAAGTGATTTCCATCGGCAAAAAGCCCGACGCCCCCACGGGCGCGTATACGCAAGAGAGCATCGTCAGCTAGAATTCAAGGGCGGATCAAGGCGGGGAAATTGCCCGGGCTATTGATGCGCCCTGTTATTTTTTGTAAGGAGAGAGCTTATGGAAGATCAAGTTTCCGGCAACATCGTGGAGCAGACGCAGGGGGAGTACAACGAGATTGTGCGCATCCGCCGGGAGAAGCTGGCCGCCCTGCAGGCTGCGGGCAAGGACCCCTTTGAGGTTATGGTGTACGGTCAGACCCACCACAGCAGGGAGATTCTCGAGGGCTTTGACGGTTTGGAGGGCCAGGAGGTATCCGTGGCCGGACGAATCCTCAGCAAACGCGTCATGGGCAAGGCCTCCTTTGTTCATCTTCAGGACAGCGACGGCCAGATCCAGCTCTATCTCAAGCGGGACGTCATGGGCGAGGAGGAGTACAAGGCGTTCAAGAGCCTGGACATCGGCGATGTGGTGGGCGCCAAGGGTATTGTGTTCCGCACCCAGAAGGGCGAGGTCTCCGTGCTCTCCAAATCCCTGCTCCCCCTGCCGGAGAAATTCCACGGCCTCAAAAATCCGGATCTGCGTTACCGCCAGCGATACGTGGATATGATTATGAACCCCGAGGTGCGCGACACCTTCCGCAAGCGCACCCGGATTATCAGCGAGATCCGCCGCATCCTGGACGCAAAGGGGTATCTTGAGGTGGAGACCCCGGTGCTCAACACCATCCCGGGCGGAGCGAACGCCCGGCCCTTCATCACCCATCACAACACCCTGGATATTGACATGTACCTGCGTATCGCCACCGAGCTCTATCTCAAAGAGCTTATCGTGGGCGGAATGGAGAAGGTCTATGAGATCGGCCGCATCTTCCGCAACGAGGGCATGGATATCAAGCACAATCCCGAGTTCACCACCATTGAGCTCTACGAGGCCTATACCGACTACAACGGCATGATGGACATCGCTGAGGAGCTCTTCGCCAGCTGTGCCAAGCTGGTCTGCGGCAAGACGGTTGTTGATTACCAGGGGGAGACCATCGACCTGACGCCCCCCTTCCGCCGCTGGTCCATGAACGACGCGGTCAAGCACTATACGGGCGCGGATTTCTTCGCCTGCCCGGACGACGAGTCGGCCCGGACGCTGGCCAGGAGCTTGGGGCTGGAGTTTGAGGACAAGACCATCACCCGGGGCAAGCTGCTCAACACCGCCTTTGAGGCATTCGTTGAGGAGAAGCTGATTCAGCCTACCTTCATCAAGGACTACCCCGTGGAGGTGTCTCCCCTGACAAAGCGCAAGCCCGGCCAGCCCCATGTGACGGAGCGGTTTGAGCTCTTTATCGGCGCGCGGGAATATGCCAATGCCTATTCCGAGCTCAACGACCCCATCGACCAGCGGGCCCGGTTTGAGGCCCAGATCGCCGAGCGTGAAAAGGGCGACGACGAGGCTATGCTGCTCGATGAGGATTTCTGCACTGCCCTGGAATACGGCATGCCCCCCACGGGCGGCATGGGCATCGGCATCGACCGGATGGTCATGCTGCTGACCAACTCCTATTCCATCCGCGACGTGCTGCTGTTCCCGACGATGAAGCCTCTTGGCGGGAACGGGGGCTCCAGGAAGGAGGAACCCGCTGAAAAGGCGGCGGCCGCTGAGGAAAAGATTGATTTTTCCAAGGTAAAAATCGAACCGCTTTTTGAAGAAATGATAGATTTTGATACGTTCAGCAAGTCTGATTTCCGTGCGGTGAAGATCAAAGCATGTGAGGCCGTGCCCAAGAGCAAGAAACTGCTGAAGTTCATTCTGGATGACGGGTCTGGCAGGGATCGTGTGATTTTAAGCGGAATTCACGAGTATTATGAGCCGGAAGAATTGATTGGCAAGACCGCTATTGCAATTGTAAATCT
>JAHZEH010000076.1 GCA_019421925.1 Clostridia bacterium | reverse complement strand
GAACGAAGAAGCACGCCAATTCAGGCCGTTTCGACGGGTTCGGATTTCATTGCTCAGGCTATAACCGGAACAGTTTAAACCCGGCGGGCGCGCCTGCGCCCGGTACGGAGAAAGGAGTGAAGGAAACGGATGGGATGTTTTTTGTGGCCGTTTCAGATGATATGGGGGCTGCTGACCGGGCTGCTTAACATGGCTGGCCGCCTGGTCTGCGCCCTGATCGGGATCGTGGTGATGATCGTGGGAATTGCGCTGTGTTTCACCATCGTGGGCATGATCGTGGGGATTCCCCTGGCCCTTTTGGGGTTTGGCATGCTCATGCGCGCCCTGTTCTGAGAGAAAGCTCGGGGCGCAGCGAAACAGCCCGTGTCCAGAGGCGGAGAACCCTCCCTTTGGCCGCGGGCTGTTTTTTCGCACTGGCCTTACAGCAGGCGGCCGCCCGTCAGATCAATGCAGGCGCCCACTGCAAAGGAGGTCTTGTCCGAGGCAAGCATCGCGCACATATAGCCCATGTCGATCGGTTCAGCGATCCGGCCGATGGGGGAGCGGCGCTTCACCGTCTCCATCTCCTTCTCATAGGCGGCGGGGTCCTCCCTCTCCAGCCTGTCGAAGTGGTTGTTGCGCACAAAGCCGGGCATGATGCCGTTGACGTGGATGTTGTACTTGGTCACTTCGGCCGCCAGGGACTTGGTGAAGCCCATATTGCCGGCCTTGGAGGTGACATAGTGGGTCTGCCCGGGGGAGGTAGAGGAGAGGGAGGCCTTGGAGAGCACGTTGATGATGTGGCTGCGGCCGCCCCGCTCCAGGGTATGGCGCACCATCTCCCGGCACATCAGGAACATGCTGGAGGTATTGTTGCGCACCATCGTCTCATAGTACTCCAGGGTCATATCCTTGATCTCTACGGTTTCAAGCTGGACCATCCCCGCGTTATTGACCAGCACATCCACCCGGGAGAAAGCGGCGGCAGCCTCGGAGAAGACCCGGTGAGCGTCCGCCTCCCGGCTGACATCCCCCTGGACGGTGATAATTTTGCCCTTACCCAGTGTATCCAGTTCAGCGGCGAAGGCGGCGGCCTGGGCGGGATCGGAGCGGAAATTGACCACAACGTTGGCGTCCTCCAGGGCAAAAGCACGGCTGATGCCCGAGCCGATGCCCTTGGCGCCGCCGGTGACAAGTACGGTTTTATTGGATAGACCGAGATCCATAGGTTCATTCCTCCTGTGACATGATTGATATGCATACCTGCATAAAACCATTATGGAGCCTGCCGCCGGATTTTGCAATGGCGCTCCTCCCTTCTGCCGCCAAAAAGTGAAGAAACACCCCAAAAACCACTCAAAAAAAGAGCAATTTGCCTTATTCTGAAAATAATACTCTCTTTTTGCTCCATTTCAAAGTTGCACAGCGGCCTGTCATGCTGTAAGATAATTCGCGTAGTCTTTAGAGACCGCCCATATTCCTCAGTAGCTCAGCGGTAGAGCATCCGGCTGTTAACCGGAGGGTCGTAGGTTCAAACCCTACCTGGGGAGCCACTTGCAGAAAAACCGCCAATTGCGCAGAGCAGTTGGCGGTTTTTCCATTTTGGGCCGGGATAAACTGCTGCACACCTGCCCAATATCAACCGCACTGCCTCTGCTCCAGCCTGGTTGGCGAGGTATTGCCCTCTGCCGTGTCACAGCCGGGCGGGAAGCATACCGCCCCCATGCAAACCCTTCTGGACCGAGCGCCTTCCTGCGATACTCCTGCCGGCTTTGCAGCACCCGGCGCTGTCCGGCGCCAACGGTCAAAAGCTCAGTCGGGAATGCACCGGTGTCTGAGATACCACCCGGGAGCAGAGGCGGAAACCGCTGAAATTCCCAAGCGCCCCATCTCCCACCGGAATTGGAACCCCTCCGCCGCATCGCGGGGACCACACCAAACATCATAGACGGCCACTGCGTCCAAGCGATGGCCCCGGCGGCGGCAAACGCCCGGGAACACCGGCGCCGCTTCGGGCCTCATCTGTGTAAGCTCCCACGAGGCCGGTGCTGTCCCGCGTACAGGGGCCGGTGATCTCCCTGCGCCGGTATGCGATACTGTTTTCCGCCTGGTTTTCTGTGTTTGGCGCAGGCGGCAGCACGCCTTGAAAAAGCTCCCCTGTCTCTCACCCGCCCCAAAAATGTCGGGCATAGTATTGGACCAAAAAACCGGCGAGCTTCTCCACGCCCTCCTCCCCGCCTTTGCGCCGTATAAAATAGACCCCCACAGGTCTGCTGCCCTCAATGGGGCGCTGGATCAGACCATAGGGGAGCTGATCCGACCTGCCCACGGAGATAAGAACGCCCCGGCCCATCGCCGCCAGAAAGGTGGCCTCCTCTGTTCCGTTAACCGTCTCTAAAAGAAATTCGTCCCTGTGGGAGCACAGATAGCGGACTGTGGGGGACATGACGGACAGGGCCAGCTTCTGCGGCGGGGCGATATATCCCGCCCGCGCGATATCCTTCATCGTGACCTTCTCCCTCCCCGCCAGAGGGTGCTCCCTCGCCATGACGCAGAATTCCCGGGCCTCATACAATCTGTCCGCATCCAGCGCCTCCCGCTGCCTGGGAAGGTAGCCCTCGGGGACAACCGCCCCGTCCAAATCCCCCGCCGTCACCGCCCCGCAGAGCTCCGCAAAGAAGGGGAGCTTCACTGTGACTTCGGCTCCTGGGCAATGCTCCTGAAAGGCCCGCAGAGCCCCCGGAAAAATGGCGTCGTTCTCCGGATAAAAATGGCCGCAGGCGACCACCCCCTGGGACGCCTGATATTCCCGTTTCGCCTCCCGGACAATCCGGTCCATCTCGCCGAGCAGATGCCCGGCCCTCCTGTAGAACACCCGCCCCCCGGATGTGAGGGCAATCTTGCGGGAGCGGCGGTCAAAAAGGGGAAAACCCAGCTCCTCCTCCAGCCGCGCTACCTGATAGGTCACGGCGGGCTGGGAGAGGAAGAGCGCCTCCGCCGCCTGGGAGAAACTCCGCCGGTCCGCAACCTCCAAAAAGCAGCGCAACTGTTGTGCATCCATGAAAACCTCCCCGTTTGTATTAATCATTTCAATACAAACAGTAAAAAATCAAATTTACTTTGAGAAAAATAGACATTAAGATAATAGCAGAGCGGCTGTCAGGCCGCAAGAGAGGAGAAGAACATGAAGAGAACCAAACAGATGTTGTCCCTGTTCGCAGCCGCGGTAATGCTGCTCAGCCTCGCCGCATGCGGACCTGCAGAGAGCGCCGCCCCAACCCCGGCGGCGGCTTCCCCAACCCCTGTCCAGACCGCAGCCGCGCCGGGCCTGTATACCCCCGGCACCTATACAGCCACGGCAAAGGGACATAACGGGGATCTGACCCTGTCCGTAACTTTCTCTGAAAACGCCATCGACGCAGTTGATGTGGGCGAGCATCAGGAGACCCCGGGCATCGGCGACTCAGCCATTGATTCCATCCCCGGGAAGATCGTCTCCGGCCAGACTCTGTCCGTGGAGGCCGTCTCAGGCGCAACCTATACCAGTAATGCCATCCTGGCCGCCGTAGAGGACTGCGTCGCCCAGGCGGGCGGCGATCCCGAGGCTCTCAAGGGCGCCGCGTCCAGCGAGCCCCAGGCGGTCAATCAGCAGGAAGAGTTGACCACCGATGTTCTGGTGATCGGGGGCGGCGGTTCCGGTATGGCCGCCACACTGGAAGCGAACAACGCCGGGGCGGATGTCATCCTTCTGGAGTGGATGTCCTTCCTGGGGGGCGACACCGGCCGGGCAGGCGGCGGCATTGAGGCCGCGGGCACCCGTTTCCAGGAGGCCAACGGTATTTCGGACAAGCCGGAGGACTTCGAGGCCTTCATCCGTTCCAGGGGCGTCACCTACCGCAACCCCAACCTGCTGACCGTCATGACAGAGCAGTCTGTGGACGCGGTGGAATTCCTGGCCGCCCTGGGCTCCGACATGAGCATGCAGGTGGCTGGGCACGGCAGCCCCGTGGCCAGGGCGCACCGTCCCGCTGAGGGAAGCGCAGGCCAGAACATTGTTCAGCCCATGATCGCCGAGATTGAAAAGCGGAACATCCCCGTCTACCTCAATACCCGGGGCCTGGAGCTCATCACCCAGGACGGGGCTGTCGTGGGCGCAAAAGCCACCAATGAGGCCGACGGCGTCGACTATGTCATCCACGCCAAGAGCGTGGTCATCGCCACCGGCAACTTCGCCTCCAACAACGAGATGGTCGCCCAGTATGACGCCCGCCTCAAGGGCCTGGGCACCAACTCCTCCCCGGGGAGCCAGGGCGACGGTATCCTTATGGCCACCGCTGTGGGGGCCGATCTGGAGAATATGGAAATTATGCGCGTCCGCCCCAACTTTCCCAGCGGCGTGAGCAACGCCATCGCTGTCTCCCAGGACGGCGTACGCTTCATGGATGAGACCAATACCTCTGACACCATCTTTGTCCCGGGGGAGGACCGCCATGTGACGGTCAACGAGAACCGGACGGAGAAGTACTACTGGTACGTCATGGATCATGCCGCCAAACTGGCAGGCGAGGCCAAGATGGAGAAGTACCTGGTGGAGGGCGATTATTTCTCGGCCAATACCCTGGAGGAGCTGGCTGGCCAGATCGGCGTCCCTGCGGACGCTTTGACCGCAGCTGTGGAGACCTGGAACGCCTCTGTGGCGGCAGGCAGCGACGAGGCATTCGGGCGCTCCTCCGCCATGGATGCCCCCATCTCTGAGGGCCCCTTCTGGGCCGTGCGCATCACCCCCAATGTCCACACCACCGCAGGCGGTATCCGCATCAATGAGGCCGCCCAGGTTTTGGACAGGAGCGAGCAGCCCATCTCCGGCCTGTACGCTGCGGGCGAGGTCACGGGCGGCTTCCATGACGGCGTATCCGCAGTCTGCGGCGCCATTGTCTACGGCCGCATCGCCGGAACAAGCGCAGGGACCTACGCGGAATCCTAAAACAAATCCACTGTTTGGCGGGAGCCCTGTCGGGCTCCCGCCTCTTTGTGTCCTCTCAGTCTCCGGAGCCGCCGGCCCCTCTCCCGCTGCACAGGAGCCATGCCTCATAATAACTGACTTTAACGCCGTCATACCTCTTGCTGGCGATGGGCCGGGAGAGCATCATTCCCCGGGAATCCAGCTTCGCCGCTCCGGCGTATTCCTCCATCCGGCGGAAGTCCTCCAGTCTCTCCTGGGGGGAGGTCGCTCGAAACACTCCATAGATACACCTTGGGGAGGAGTAGTCCTCTAAAAAGGGCTCCTCGCCGGGGAACACCCGGGGCGCGAGTTCCCCCTCCCCGTCAAGGAAGCATCCCAGGCCGGGCCTCTCCCGCAGCGCGGCGGGAATGCCGCCTCTCCGCCCGGCCACGCTCCAAACGGTAAAGGGCCGGACGACAGGCTGGGCGGCCGCCCAACGCTTAACCAGTTCCCGCAGCGCCGGCGGCTGAAGGGGGCCGTCATCCTCCGGATAAAACACGCACCAAACCCTGGATAGACTCCCTTCCTCGCACTCACCCAGCCGGTGGATAGCCCGGTCCAGCACCGCCGCCTTATGTTCCAGGGTCTCCATAATGCGCTGCTGCCAGCGCACTTCCTGCCGGATCTCCTCAGCCCTCCGGATCATCCCCTCCCTGGTCTCCTCCAGCGTGCTGTCGATAAACTTATCCCGGGCCTCCCTGAGCGGGAAACCGCAGCTCCTGAAAAAATTGAATCGAAGGATAGAATGAAAATCCGCCCGGGAAAAGCTGCGCCAGTTGTTTTCGATCTCCCGGTCAATGTCGATAAAGCCCCTCTGCTCAAAATAGCGCAGGGCCTGGGGTGTTAGCCCCAGCCTGTCGGCAATCTCCCCGATCGAGTACTTTTTCTCCATCCCACTTTCCTCCCCCCACAATTCTTCTATAGTCCCATTCTATCAAAATGCCCTCTCTCTGTCATGTGGAGCACGAAAGGGAGGACCGCCCGAATCAGGCGATCCCCCCTGCATGCTTTATTGGCCCATCTCATAATAGGTCAGCCGGCCTTTGCCACATCTGCCGACTGGGCCGCCACGATGGCCGCCGGAACGGTTTCGATGGCCTTCTCACAGATGCCCTCCGTCTCCATATGCTCCAGCACCTGGACATCCTCAATGATCCCATCCGCGGTCCTTACCTTGACCACCACGTCGCCGCCCATGCCCTGGCCAATGCCGGTATACTCATTCCCGCTCAGGTCATATTGATCCCCTTCATTCTCTTCCACATAATCCACCGTATAGAGGATACTGGACTGAACCGGCTCCTGCGCCTCATAGGGGGGCAGTTCGTCCTTGGGGGCCGCCGCGTTTGTCCCGGCGATACGGCCAAAGATGACACATTCCGCCACATTCCCGCCGCCCTGGTACATGTTGGACGTGATGCCGCCCAGCTCGCCCGCGCTATACAGATGGGGGATAGGCTGGCCGTCCAGCCCCAGGACCTCTGCGTTCTCATTGCGTTCCGGACCGCCCTGCGTGTTGAGGAATACCCGCACCAGCTTGATGGCATAATAGGGACCTGTCTCCGAAAGCGCCGTCATGGTATCCGCCGCCCGTTCAAACCGGTCCTCCCCGCTGGCCGCGCCCTCGTTGTACTGGGCGACGGTGGCCGCCAATACCTCGGGGTCCATACCCGTCAGAGCGGCCAGTTCTGAAAGAGTGTCCGCTTTTACGACATACCCCTTGCCGATCTCCTCGCTGCTGTCCGCGCTCCAGCTCTTATATGCCGGCCCGGATAGCCTCTGGGCCTCGTCAAATACGGCATAGGAGGTTTCCGGGTAGTTGAGCATAATCCAGCTGCCGGCCACATTGTGGTGCCCATGCCTCTGATACACGTCCTCCCGCAAATAGCGGCCGCCGTTGCCCCCCACCAGGATGACGCTCCCCTTGGAGAAGAAGGGCTTCGCCCCGGCCGCCGCTGTCCGGGCTGACTCGTGGATGAGGCCGCCATAGGCGCTGGTGCCCTCGTACACGTTCATATGCCAGAGATTGGCCCCCGCCTCCATCGCCATTGCGATGCCGTCGCCCGTATTGTAGAGCGTCCCGGCAGGCACAAACTCCGTGATGCCCAGATAGGTCTCCATCATCTCCTCATTGTTCTCGAAACCTCCCGTGGCCAGCACAACGCCATTCCTTGCCCGGATATTAAGCAGTTCCCCCTTGTGTTCCACCTGCACGCCGATAATCGTACCCGTTTCCGGTTCCTGAATCAGGTGTTTGCCCGGGGATTCAAACCACGCCGTAATCTTATCCGAACGCTCCATCACATTTTTACGCAGCAGATTCCACAGGCCCCCCTGCATGACCGTCTGATCGACCGTAAAGGTGCGGATGCCCTCCGCCCCCTCCATCTCAGGATATTCCCGGGCCAAGTTGCCTGTAGTATCCGTCCACTCCTTCATCTCATCCCTGTTGGCTCCCATGGAGGCCAGATAGTCCTTGATCTCCGTCAGCCCCTTGGCGTATGTCTCCAAAATGGCGTCGCTGGTGCTGCTGCAGGCACCCCGCAGATTCTTGTAGTAGGTCAGCGCCTGGTCGTAGTCGTCCGAGGTCACAAAAAGCTGGGCACAATAGCGGGTATTTCCCCCTTCGTGTCCCTCCGGCGCCTTCTCCGTCAGCAGCACCTCCGCGCCCGCGTCGGCCGCGGCAATGGCTGCAGACGCCCCAGCGCCTCCGAAACCCACCACAATCACGTCGTACTCTCCATCCCATGCAATGGTATCCGCATAGGTATATGGGGCGCTCTGTTCGTCTTTTTGCGCCACCGAAGGCTGCTGCGTCCCGACGGGGGTTTCAGCGGGCTGCACCGTCTGGCCGGCGGTACAGGCGGCCAAAGAAAGAGTCATTGCTGCCGAAAGCGCGGCAGCCAACAGTTTCTTCTTCATCAAATCCGTATCCTCCCAATTTATTTTTCACAGGGCCCTAATACAGATGCTAGATCATAAAGGTACTTTAATTGCAAGGGCTTTGAGGAAAATTTGCCATTTTTAAAGGGCGGCACGGTCATGCACGCATCCTTAGGCAACGGCAGGGGGGAGAAAGAAGGAGCGGCGGCAAATATGGCTTCCTTTAGCGGTGGAAAGGAACAGTGAGACATATTGGAGGAAGGCCCCCCGCGGCC
>JAHZEH010000075.1:7872-8224 GCA_019421925.1 Clostridia bacterium | reverse complement strand
CCCTTCGGCGTATTGCCCTTTCACACGCTTCCCCGGCCGGCGGCGGCCTCCCCGTGCTACTGATGCATAACGCGCCTCAATCAGACTTTATGTATCATCCAGTTTAACATCCGAGGGGGGCGATGTCAATCATCCGTTCAAATGCCTTTTGAACTTTTGCAGTAGATGCGTTATGATAGTAAAAAAGCGCCCCGGCGCAGCAATTCAAAGAGAGGGTATTAAAATTGAAAATTCATCCGATGGTCGCCGCGTTTGAAGAGGAAGTCACGCGAATTCGGCGCGACCTGCATCGTATTCCGGAGATCGGCTATCAGGAGAGAAAAACCCAGGCGTATATCATCAGCTATCTGCT
>JAHZEH010000075.1:4563-7862 GCA_019421925.1 Clostridia bacterium | reverse complement strand
CTGCTGCATCTGAGCCCCGACCGCATTGAAAAAATAGCGCTCACCGGGGTCAAAGCTGTGTTTCTTGCCCCTGGCGCACAGCGCACCACGGCCTTCCGGGCGGACATCGACGGCCTGGCCCTGCACGAGAACAACCCCAACCTGGAGTTTGCCTCCACCCATGAGGGGAGGATGCATGCCTGCGGCCACGACGGCCACACGGCCACGCTCCTGACCTTTGCCCGCCTCATCAGCGAGAACCGGGAGCAGCTCCGGGAGAATGTGGTTCTTCTCTTCCAGCCTGCGGAAGAGCATATCGGCGGGGCCAAGCGCATGGTCGAGGAGGGAGCGCTGGAGGATCCGCCCGTGGACCGCATCTTTGGCATGCACCTCTGGCCGGATATCCCACTGGGGCATATCGGTTTCCGGGAGGGCCCCATGATGGCCCAGACCTGTGAGTTCGACCTGACCATCCGCGGCAAGAGCGCCCATGGGGCCAGCCCCCACAAGGGGATTGACGCCATCGTTGTCGCGGCGGAGATCATCTCCTTCATGCAGACAGTGGTCTCCCGGTGCATCGACCCCTATGAGAAGGCCCTCATCACCGTGGGCAAAATACAGGGGGGCGAGGCCCGCAACATCATTGCGGACACGGTTGTCATGAACGGCACCATTCGCAGCTTCAAAAATTCTGTCCATGAGGCCGTCAAGGAGCATATCCGCGATATCCTGGAGGGCATGAAGCGCTCCACGGGCATCGGCTACGACTTCACGGAGGTCATGCATTATCCCGTGCTGGAGAACCCGCCCGCCATGTGCGCCATGCTCTCCCTGCTGACGGAATTTGAGGGCATCGTGGTGGTGGACGAGATCATGGCCGCAGAGGATTTCGCGTTCTACCAGCAGTATGTTCCCGGCATGTTCTTCCTGCTGGGCATCGGAAGCGAGAGAGGATGCAAGCCCCTGCACAACGTCAGTTTTGACTTCGACGAGAAGGCGCTGCTGGGCGGCGTCGAGGTGTACCGCCGGATCTTGGGCATCGGGGAGAATCGGGACTAACATTTCTGCCCATGGCGATACTATACCCCGAAAGGGCACAGGGCGCGCGTTATCCGTACCGGCGAGCAAGCCGCCGGAGCGGGAATGAAAATCAAGGGGCTACGGTCCCAAGGTTATCCCGCGGGAGTACTTTTCACGCCCCGGCCCCTGAGAGGGGAGTGTATTACATGGATCAGAAAAACGGAAACGGGAGGCAGGGGCGTTCCAAGGAGAAGCCCCTCACCCGGGAGGACATGATCAAGTGGGAAATTGCCCAGGAGCTTGGGCTGGATATCAAAGTGAAAGAACTGGGCTGGGGAGCTCTGACGTCGGCGGAAAGCGGCCGCATCGGAGGGCTGCTGGCCGCCAGGAAGAAAGGAATGCGAACCTGATTGTACGAAAGATTTGCGCAGCTGTACGACCGCTTCATGGCGGATGTGGATTATGAAGGGTGGGCGGCCTACCTGTGCGCCATCTTTGAGCGCCACGGGCTGTCCGGACCCCTTCGCATAACGGACGCTGCCTGCGGGACGGGAGGGCTCACATTGCCGCTTGCCCGGGCGGGGCATATTCTCATTGGCGCCGACCTCTCGGGGGACATGCTCCAGGTGGCGGCGGAAAAGTGCCGAGGCGCGGGATTGCGCGTCCCCTTTGTGTGCGAAGACATGAGGGCCCTGCAGGTTCACCGGCGGCAGGACGTCGTCAACTGCGCCTGCGACGGGGTGAACTACTTGACGATGGAGGAGGAGGTCCGGGCCTTCTTTTCCAGCGCGCTGGCCGCCCTCAAGCCGGGCGGCCTGCTCTGCTTTGACATCAGTTCCCGCTATAAGCTGGAAAATATTTTGGCGGGCAACTGTTTTGGCGAAGACGAGGAGCGGGCGGCTTATTTCTGGCGCAACGCCTATGATGAGGAACAGCGCCTTCTGGAGATGAACCTGACCTTTTTTATGCAGGAGAAGGATGGCCGCTTTGTGCGTTTCCGCGAGCGGCACATCCAGAGGGCTCACAGCCGGGAGGAGCTCCTCCGGTGGCTGGAGGAGGAGGGCTTTGAGCAGGCGGAGTGCTGGGAGTGCTTCACAGCCGAGGAGCCCGCGGAGAAAAGCGAGCGGCTGCAATTCTGCGCCCGCAAGCCTCTGTGATTGTTCTTTTGCAGAGAGAGTGATATAATACAACCCTGATTTACCAATTACTGGAGGAACAAAAGAGAGCTATGGGAGATAAAATAATCAAGGGGCTGCTGTGCGACGCGGCGGTCAACTTTTATGCGATAACGGCCCGCAACCTGGCGGAGAGCGCCCGGATCATGCACGGCGCAAGCCCCACCTGCACGGCGGTGCTGGGCAGGTCCCTCATGGCGGCCTCCATGATGGGCTGCATGATGAAAAACGCAGGGGATGAGGTTTCCCTGCTCTTCAAAGGGGACGGCCCGGCGGGCAATGTGGTATGCGTAGGCAGGTCGGACGGCAGCGTCAAGGGCTACGTGGCCCATCCCGAGGTGGAGCTTCCCCCCCGGGCGGACGGTAAACTGGATGTGGGAGGCGCGGTGGGCCGCCAGGGCACGCTGACAGTCATCAGCGACTTGGGCCTCAAGGAGCCCTATATCGGACAGTCGGAGCTGGTTTCAGGGGAGATCGCCGAGGACGTGGCCTCCTATTATATGAATTCTCAGCAACAGCCTTCTGCGGTCTTCCTGGGGGTGCATATGAATCAGGGAGGGGTGACCTCCGCCAGCGGCATCATCTTGCAGCCCATGCCCTTCTGCCCTGAGCCGGTGATCGGCCTGTTGGAGAGCAGGCTTGACGCGGTGGCGGAGATGCCCGGCCTGCTGGAGGGGGGAATGCCTCTGGAGAAAGTGATCGATTGGCTGTTCTCCGATATGGAGCCGGTTATTACGGCGGAGCTGGAGCCCAGACTGCGCTGCGACTGCTCCCGGGCCCGCCTGGAGCGGGTCCTGCTGAGCCTGGGCAGGGAGGAATTGCAGGATATGATCGATCAACAGGGAGGCGCGGAGCTGACCTGCCATTTTTGCAATCAAAAATATCATTTTGACCGGCAGGACCTGGAGCGCCTCCTGGAGGGCGCTGCGCAGAAGCCTGCCGGCACAGGAGAATAAGGTATGACGGAGTTCCCCAGGATGGGAAAAATTTTGCCTTTTGAACAGAATGCTTCCTTCTATGCCCGGCGGGGGGATGTCCGCCGGATGGAGGGCAAGCTCCTGTTGGCGCTGCGCATGTACCGCAGGGCGATCCAACTGGAGGACGCCAACGTAGCCTACCGGATGG
>JAHZEH010000075.1:0-4553 GCA_019421925.1 Clostridia bacterium | reverse complement strand
CAGCCATCTGTTCGGAGATGGGGTGCTTCCAGCAGTCCAACGCCCTGTTGGCGGGCGCGCTCTGGCGCAACGGGGGGGATGTGCCCCAGGAGTATTTTTACAACTACGGCTGCAACTTTGCCGGCCTGCACGACTATGCCAAGGCTATGGAGTGCTTCTCCCTGTTTATTGAGGAGGATAGCTTCAGTGAGCATGCGGCGGAGATCTATGACCTTCTGGAGGCAGTAGAGGAGGAGGGCCTTTCCGGCGCGTTTGGCGACGAACTGGACGAGGAGACGGCGGGCCTGTGCGCGGGCGGAGTCTCCCTGCTCAGCCGCGGCAAGGTGGAGGAGGGCGTTGACAAGCTGGAGCAGGCCTGGAGCCGGGCCCCCGACTCGGCCTATGTGGCCAGTAACCTGGCTGTCGCCTATTCCTGCGCCAAGGAGTATGGAAAGGGTGTTGAGGTCTGCTGCCAGGCGTTGGAGAAGGACGCTCTCAACCCCTATGTCAACTGCGCGCTGGGTATGCTCTACAGCAGCATGGGCAATCGGGAAAAGGTTGCCGAGCAGGTGGAACGCATCAAACTCTGCCCCCTGGACGACTGGGACGCCGCCAATAAGGCTGCCATGGCCCTGGCGGAGATGGGGGCCTGGGAGGACGCCCAGAAGCTCTTTCACAGGCTGGTGGATGGCAATGTGTTTGACGTGGACCTGCTGCACCGGGCGGCGGTCAACTGTTATAAACTGGGTCTCTACGAGGAGGCGGAGCGCCATTGGAGCCGCGCTGCGCGCATCGAACCGGACAGCGCCGTTATCTCCTGGCACCTCAAGGAGTCCAGGCGTGCCAAGGAGAGCGGGAAACCCAGGCAGGGCCTCAGCTTTGGCATGATGCTGCCTCTGGACGAGATCATCGCCCGGGCCCACAAAATCCTCATCTGGCAGACGCAGGAGAGTGAGGAGTTTCTGGAACAGCCCGGCTTTGACGAGATATTGAACTGGGGGCTTCAGGAGAGCGGCCCCATCCACGCGGCTGCGCTTGGAATCCTGTGCAAAGTGGACCCGCAGAGGGCGGAAAAACAGCTGCGCGACGAGCTCTGTGCCTGGACGGAGGATGACGGCGCCAAGCGCGACCTGTGCGCCATGCTTCACATGATTGGCGCGGAGGAGCCCTATATTGCGGCCATGGAGAATGGTATTGCCGAGGTGACACTGGACGTGATGCGGGGGCTGGAGCATCTCCCCGAGGAGTATCGCCCTGTCGCCGACCTGCTTTTGCAGTCCATGCGGGAGCGGGAGTGCGAGGAGGAGATCATCCAGCTGGGCGTGGCCCTGTGGATCAAATATGTCCAGAAACTCCAGGAGAACGGGGGCCCCGAGGTGAATCCCGGGCATCTTGCCGCCTACGCCGCGGCCCTGGAATATTCTGCCCGAAACGTTTTGGGCAAGACGCTCTCCCAGAAAAAGCTGTGCGGGATATATGGGGTAAGCGCCTACCAGTTCCGCAAGGAGAACGACAGGCTGTACTTCGCCCTGTTTGGGGAGGAGTAGCGCGGGAGGGGCAATAAAGGAGTGGAGAGAACTATGAAACCGGTGGATATTGACCGTTTGTTTCAGCTGTACATTGCACAAAAGCTCAAAGAGGGGGTCAAACCTGAGCAATTGGAGGACGAGATCCCCGACCTCTATCTGGAGTGGCTGGAGCAGCCCAACGAGATGCTTGAGGGGAAAAGCCCCGGTCATCTTTTTGACGGCTGGAGCGGGGAACGGCTGGTGGAGATGCTGGTTGCTTATATCTCGGCGGGTACGGGGGTCCCCGATCCTCTGCTGGACGCCCTCGCGGACGCGCCGGACAGCGAAGGCCCCCTTTACGGCCTTCTGACAGGCAAACGGGGAAGTTTCCCGGATACGGACGCCATGCTCAAGGCGCGCCGGTACAGCGCCGAGCTGCTCAACCAGCGGGGCAGCCGCCTGCCCCTGGCGGATTATCTGGGGATCATTGCCGCGGGGGAGGGGGAAAGCCCCCTCTTTGAGGCGGCGGCCCAGGGCCTTGCGGGCATGGGGGAGGAGATCCGCGAGGATCTTCTCAGCGCCCTCAAGGGGGCTGACGGCGAGGCGGCGGACTGTCTGCTCGACCTGCTCGCCGCGCTGGAGCATGACCCCAGGGTATTTGACGCGCTGGTGCGCCACTTCCGGGGGCGCTATGAGCGGCGGGCTTTTTTTGCGGGGCTGCTGGCGCGCTATGGCGATGAGGCGGCCATCCCCGTGCTGGAGGAGGCGCTGGAGAGCGTGGGCTATGCCGACTACTGCGTACTGCGTGACGCCATCGAGTCCCTGGGCGGGACAGTGGAGGGGCAGCCAGACTTCAGCGGTGACAGCGACTATGAGAAGATGAAGCTCCTGTAGACTGGAAGCAGTCCGGGGGAGCTCTGGGGGTAGAATGGAAGGAAATCAATATATCGCGACCTGCAAATTTGGCCTGGAGGGCCTGGTGGCCGAGGAGCTGCGCTCCCTGGGCGCCCAGGAGGTACAGGCCCGAAATGCCCGGGTGTTTTTTTCGGGCGGCTGGGACATCCTTTGCCGGGCCAACCTGTTTTTGCGCACGGCGGACCGGGTCTTTCTGCTGCTGGGTTCCTTTCCGGCCAGGACCTTTGAGGAACTTTTCCAGGGGGTGCGCGCCATACCGTGGGAGGAGATCCTGCCTGTGACAGCCAGGTTCCCCGTCAAGGGAAAGACAGCCAGATCCGCCCTGCACAGCGTCTCCGACTGCCAGGCAGTCACCAAGAAGGCCATTGTGGAGCGTATGAAAACCCGTCATCATGTCCAGTGGTTTCCCGAGTCGGGCGAGGAGTACATCATCGAGGTGGGGATGCTCGACGACGTGGCCACTGTCGCTCTGGACGCCAGCGGCGCAGGGCTCAACAGGCGGGGGTACCGCCGTCTCAACGCCGAGGCCCCCCTGGCCGAGACGCTTGCGGCGGCTATGGTGCTGATCAGCCGCTGGCGGGGGGACAGGCCCTTCTGGGATCCCATGTGCGGGTCGGGCACCATCGCCATTGAGGCGGCGATGATCGCCGCCCGCCGGGCCCCCGGACTGGGGCGGGAATTTGCCGCGGAGCAGTGGGGCTTTTTGCCGGGAAATATCTGGACACGGGAGAGGACGAGGGCTCAGGACCTGCTGATTCCGGATGTTAGAACGAGCATCGTTGGCAGCGATATCGACGCCTCCGTGCTGCAGATTGCCCGGGTGCACGCCAGGAACGCCGGGGTGAGCGTGGACTTCCGTCAACTGGATGTGTGCAGCGTGCGCAGCCGGGAGACGGGGGGATGTATCGCCTGCAATCCCCCCTATGGGGAGCGTCTGATGGACCGCAGGGAGTGCGAGCGGCTCTACGGGGGAATGGGACGAGCTTTCGACGCCCTGCCCAACTGGAAATACTCCATCCTGACCGCCCATCCCCAGTTCGAGCGCTGCTTCGGGAGGCGGGCGGACAAGCGCCGGAAGCTGTACAACAGCGGAATCATCTGCCAGCTCTATCAGTATTTCTATCGCAAGGAGCGCCCCGTGGATCTGTCCGGGGACGAAGCCTGAAGGCTTTTATTCCGTTGTTTCATGTGGGGGATTGTTTTGCATCATAAAACCGCAATGAATTGACTTTGACAAAGATGTCCTGTTTCTCAGGGCGTCTTTTTGTTTTCAGGGCGGGGATTCTGAGTGTTTCTGAGATGATATTGAACCGGGGGCCTTTGTCCATATGCTGACAGGCGGCCCGGCGGCATTGATTTCACGCTGCGCTTTAGCAGGCTGCGGCCCAGAAGGCGGAAATGTGGAGGGGCGGGAGAGGGAGAAGTGCCATGCGTGTCAGTCTTACTGCCGGTCTCCTGAAGAAAATCAGCACCGGCATGGGACACTGGGGCTGGTTCGCGTGCAGGAAACAGGGGGGAAGGCATAGGGCCATAATAAAACCCCGCCGGTTATATGCAGCCGGCGGAGTTTTATTATGGGCTTATAACCGAAGGCCCTTGACGTCCTTGATGCGGGCGAGGATAACATGGGTTTGGACAGAGACCGTCCCCTCCAGCCGGTCGATCTCCTCCCTGAGAAAGGTCTCCAGCTCCTCCTGTGAGGAGGCGACGGCGTGCACATGGAGGCAGCAGTTACCGCTCATGCGGTAGATCTGGGTGACGGTGTCGTTGTGGTAGAGCCGGTCAATGATGGCGTCCAGGGCCTCTGGCCGGGCCTCGATCTCAAAATAACAGGACAGTGCTCCGCTGATCTTCTGGGGGTTGATGATGGTGGTATATTCCTCGATAATCCCCTTCTTCTCCAAGGCGTCGATCCGGCTTTTAACGGCGACCCTGGAGAGCCCCACCAGTTCCCCGATGTCGGAGTAGGAGTAGCGGGCATTTTGGGTTAGAAGGGTCAAAATGCGCTGATCCAGTTCATCCAGATGGTCCAGGTACATGTCGTACACTCCTTGCAAGCTGTTTACCCGTATTATACCACACCCCTTTTTGAACAAAAAGGAAGATATGATTGACGATATAGATAATATTTGCTAGTATATTCTTCGAAAC
>JAHZEH010000074.1:5329-8234 GCA_019421925.1 Clostridia bacterium | reverse complement strand
AGGAAGATGATGGGGATTGATTCTGAAGGCATGCTGATCAGCGCGGTGCATGAGGAGGACGGAAGAGAAGGGCTGAACCTTTTGATGGTGGACGGCCGGATTCCTGCAGGCGCGAAACTGTATTAAACCTGACTCAGAAGTCGGGGAGGCATATTGGAGAGCAGGCAGCGGCGCGGCATCCCCCAATATCCGGCAGAGGGGCGCCCCTCTGCTGCGGAACTTGACTTATGCTTCAAATATGAGTAGAATGAAAAAGTCCTGATGCCCCGGAATCGGGAGCGTCAGGACTTTTTCTATCATATGCCGAAGCGGTTATGCCTGTAACATACAGTCAAATTTGGGCAGCAGATCGGTATACAGAGTGGCTTTAATCATATGTATGGGCCGTCCATTCCGGCGATGAAACCCATCCGCAAACGTATCTCATTGGCCTTGCATCCCTTGGACGCAGGGCCTTCTTCATTATACAAATCAATCAAACTCTGGAGGACGAAATGGAACAGAAAACTGCGAGCAGAGAGGAATTTGAAAAACGCTTTTGTCAGGAGGAGTACTTTTCCCAGCTGGAGGAGCTGGTCAATCTGGACAGCGGCTCGACGGACCGGGAGGGGGTCAACCGCATCGCCAGCTACTTTGCGCCCAAGTTTGAGGCGCTGGGTTTTGAGGTGCAGCGGATCAGGGGGGAGGAGACGGGGGACTGCCTGGTGATGAACCGGGGAGGCCGGGAGCATTATGACGTGCTCTTTCTGGGTCATATGGATACGGTGTTCCCCAGGGGCACGGCAGCGGAGCGGCCGTTCCGGATGGATGGTGAGAAAGCATATGGCCCCGGTGTGGCGGACATGAAGAACGGCCTTCTGGCCATTTACCACATCGTCCGGGCGCTGCCCAGGGAGGCGGCGGACAAGCTGTCCCTGTGCGTGGTGATGAACCCGGACGAGGAGATATCCTCACCCTTCTCCACCCCCATCCTGATAGAGCAGGCGTCGAAGGCGGATCACGCTTTCGTCATGGAGAGCGCCCTCCTCACCGGGGAGGCCTGCATGGAGCGCAAGGGCATGGTGCAGTACACGTTGGAGTTCCAGGGGATCGCCGCCCATGCGGGATATGTCTACGAGACCCGCAACGCCTCTGCCATCCTGGAGATGGCCCACTGGATTCCGGCGCTCAGCGCCCTGGGGGACCGGGAGAAGAGAACTTCCGCCAATGTGGGCATGGTCTCTGGGGGGACGGCCGTCAATGTGGTGCCCGACCGGGCCGTCCTGGAGGTGGAATTCCGGATGTGGGAGGAATCAGAGCGCAGGCGCATTGAGGCGGCCGTGGAGGAAATGCTCGCCCATCCCTTTGTGGAGGGGGTGTCCGTGCGCATCAGAGCCAAACATGGGAAACTGCCCATGTCCCCCAGCGCCGGCACTTTGGATTTTGTGGAGCATTGGAGAGGGAAGGCCGGGAAGATGGGGCTGTTTTTCGATGTAAAGCAGCGGGGCGGTCTGTCGGACGCCAACTCTATCGCTGCCTATGTGCCGGTCTGTTTGGACGGCATGGGACCGCGGGGGGGCATGGACCACGGGGTGGATGAGCATATGCTGGTTTCGGGCGCCCGGGACTGCTTTGTGCTGCTCAGCGCCATGCTGTTGGAAATAGCCCGGGGGAAGTCCTAAAAAAATAGTGGAATGATTCAAGAAATTTGCTTGACAAATTCAAGCGTTCGATGTATTTTTATATTCATAAGATGAATAAATAAATGGTATGGAGAGACAGATGAGCATTGAGGAAAAAGATTTGAATCAACAGATGGAAGAGGCTATTATTTCCATTCGGACCTTTGCCCGTTCCTTTACGGGCAAGGCGGGCATCATTGACGGCAAATTCGGCAGCGCGCGCAATCCCTTGCCCAAATCCCGCGTGCTTTTTGAGATCAATGAGCACCCGGGATGTACGGCCAAGTACCTGGTCGGCCTGCTCAACATTGACGCAGGCTACATGAGCAAGATCGTCAAGGGGCTGCAGCAGGAGGGCTTCATTCGGAAGGAGCGCTCCACAGAGGATGCCAGGGTAGTATATTTATACATTACGGAGAAGGGCATAGAGCACAATCAGAAGATGGTGGACTCCTCTACGGAGATGACGAAAAGGATGATTGGACATCTCTCGGAGGAGGATGTAATCCGTTACGGGCAGCTGCTTCAGGAGGCCCATCAGATATTGACAAAATCTGCGCATTAAGAGAATTCGGTGCATACAAGTATCCAGCGAAGAAAAAGCCCAGGGGGATGACACGGTTCAGCATGCGTTAGCATTACAATATGCAAAAAGGAGATCAAGAGAATGAGTGACAGATTGAACATGGCGATTGCCGGGGTTGGACGTATTGGCGCGACGCATATTTTTGCAATGAGCCAGGCGGAAAATGTCAATTTGCTTGCCGTTGTGGAACCCAACGAGGAACTCGGACGCAAGATAGCTTCCCAATATGGATGCGATTATTACAAGTCCATCTCTGAGCTGGCTGCAAGAGAGGATATTGAGGCTGTCAATATCGGCGTGCCCGATGAATATCATCTCTCCGCCGCCGAGGAGGCGGCCAAGGCGGGAAAGCACATCATGCTGGAAAAGCCCATTGCCAAATCCGAGGCCGAGGCCCAAAAAATCATCCAGGTGGCAGAAGAGCACGGCGTGCGCCTTATGATTGCTCATACCTGCCATTTCATCGGCGGCTACCGCAAGATGAAAAACGAGATGGATGCCGGGAAACTGGGACAGGTCTGCCAGGTTTCCATCCGCAGGTTCGCTCCCCGTTCCTCCATGGACTATGTCAAGGGCCGCGTCTCCATCCTCTACTATATCGGTATCCACGATCTGGACGCCATCCAGTGGGTCACGGGACAGAAGATCACCTCCGTAT
>JAHZEH010000074.1:0-5319 GCA_019421925.1 Clostridia bacterium | reverse complement strand
CTGGGCGACGGTTACGGTGAAGATGGCGTCAGCATCCTCTTCGGCTTTGAAAATGGCGGCAGCGGCACCATGGAACTGGGCTGGAACCTGCCCGCCAGCTACTATGGCGGCATGACCCGCATCGACATCGTGGGGGAGAAGGGCCTGCTCAGCTACGACATGATGGCGGAGGGCCTCTACGAGTTCGTGGAGCGCGAATTGCCCCTGTCCACTACCAACGGCATGCTCGACGGCAAGATGATCGGCGCTTTTGCCGACCAGATCTCTCACTTTGCCGACGCGGTGCTCCATGATAAAGAATTCATGGTGGATTCCCAGTCCGTTGCGTACTCTGTGCGTGTTGTGGAAGCGATCCAGCGGTCGATGGCCACGGGCGTTTGCGAAACCGTCTGAAACAGGGTGGATTCCCCTCTGTCTACCAAAGTATAGGAGGAAAAATGATGAAGAAGTTTGTTGCGATCCTGCTCGCCGCGCTGCTCTTGTGCTCGGCGGCGGCCTGCTCTGCCGGTACGGACGCACCGGCGGACGGCCAGACGAATGACGGCGGGGCGGCCCCCAAGAAGGACGGTATCGTCGTGGTCACCCAGGTCAGCCCGGATTCCCTGGATCCCCAGGGCACCACGATGCAGTATGCCCATCAGGTGCTGGCCAACTTCAACGACACCCTCATGGAGTATGACGCAAGCAACAACCTGGTGCCCTCCCTGGCGGAGAGCTATACGGTCAGCGACGACAGCACGGTTTTCACCTTTAAACTAAAAGAGGGCGTGCTCTTCCACAACGGCGAGGAGCTCAAGGCCAGCGATGTGGTCTATACGGTCAACCGCGGCAAGAGCCACCCCTTCAGCCCCGCCAACTATCCCATGATCGAGAGCTGCACCGCCCTGTCCGACTATGAGGTGGAGTTCAAGCTCACCAGTTCTTACTCCCCCTTCCTGGGCGTGCTGGCTACCGCCGGCTTCTCCATCCTCAATGAGAAGGCCACTGAGGAGGCGGGCGATGGCTTTGCGCGCAATCCCGTCGGCTGCGGCCCCTATCAGTTCGTGAGCTGGGCTGAGGGAGAGAACATCGTCATGAAAGCCTTCGATGGCTATCACGGCGGCGCTCCTGAGATCAAGAATGTGACCGTCAAGTTCATCGGCGACGCCAACACCGCCCTCATCGGCCTGGAGGCGGGGGATGTGGATTATACCTATGTATATCCCGAATCCGCCAAGCCGGATATCAAGGAAAACCCTGATCTGGACCTGTTCTACTATGACAGCACGGCGCTCCAGTTCTTCACGCTCAACACCGCCAACGAGAAGCTCTCCAATAAGCTGGTCCGTCAGGCGATCAATTACGCCGTCAACCGGGAGGACATCATCACCGTGGCAATGGAGGGCGAGGGCGTGGCGACCTCCCAGTTCTGCAACACCAATACCTTTGGCTATCTCGAGGGGCTCCAGGGCTATACCCGCGACGTGGAGAAGGCCAAGGCGCTGATGGCGGAGGCGGGATACGGCGACGGTTTCTCCATCACCATCACCGCCCAGGACGCTATGACCAACAAGATGGCAGAGGTTCTCATGTCCAACCTGGCTGAGATCGGCATCAGCTGCACCATCGAGACGCTGGAATCCAACACCGCTGTCGCCAACTTCATGGCGGGCGAATATGAGATCGGCGTCCTGGGCATCAACAACGCCCAGATGGATTTCGACTTCATGAAGGTCCTCTTCCAGCCCGACGGCTCCCTCAACCTGTGCAAATACAACGACGCGGCTCTTTTCCAGATGTTCGCCGACGCGTCGGCCGTATCCGATACCGAGCAGCGCCTGGCCATTTATACCTCCCTCTATGAGGACTACCTGATGGATCTGGCTCTGTATGTGCCCGTGTTCTATCCCAACCGTGCCCACGCCATGAGTTCCGCTCTGACAGTGGACTATGTGGGCGGCAGCGGCATTGTCCTGTTCAAAAATATCGGCTGGAAGTAAGCTGGTTTTGCGGGAAACAATGCGATAAGTGAGATAAAAAGCCTGTTGCCCCGGCCGACCCGTACCGGTTGGCCGGGGCATGGCTTTTATACGAAATAATTATATTAAGTAATTTATAGTTTGGATTTGGGGTGAGGAATAGTTTGACCAAGTACATTCTCAAGCGGCTCCTTTGGATCATACCCATCATGATTGGCGTCAGCTTTCTGGTGTATTCCATTATGTCGCTCACGCCCGGCTTCAGCAATCCCGGACGTATCATCCTGGGCATGGAGGCCACGGATGAGGCGGTGGAGAAGCTCAACACCATGTATGGGGCGGATCAGCCCTTTTTCACCAGGTATTTCAACTATATGACAGGGGTGGTTCAGGGGGACTTTGGCCTCTCCTACCGGACGCAGCAGCCGGTGGCTGGGGAGATCATGCGCAAGTTCCCCGTGACCCTCAAGGTGGCGCTTCTGTCCATCGTGCTATCCATTGCCATCGGCGTTCCCATTGGTATCCTCTCGGCAGTGAGGCAGTACAAGCTGTCGGATTATATCAGCCGCGTGGCCTCCATGCTCATGACTGCCATCCCCAGCTTCTGGCTTGGCCTGATGCTGTTGCTGCTCTTTGCGCTGCAGCTCAAGTGGCTGCCGTCGAGCGGCGTGGACACCTGGCAGGGGTATATCCTGCCCTCGCTCTCGCTGTCCATCGTCTCCATGGGTCTGATGATCCGCATGACCCGCTCGGCTATGCTGGAGGTGGTGCGGCAGGATTACATCCGCACGGCCCGCAGCAAGGGGGTATCCGAGAGAAAGATTACCTTCAAGCACGCTCTGAGAAACGCCCTCATCCCCATCATCACGGTGGCGGGCACCAATTTCGGCGCGCAGCTGGGGGGCGCGGTCATCATAGAGTCGGTATTTGCCCTGCCGGGACTGGGGCAGTACATCCTCAACGCCGTCAACAACAGGGACCTGCCCTGCGTGCTGAGCGCGGTCATTCTGTTGGCTTTCGCCTTCAGCCTCATCAACCTGATTGTGGATATCGTTTATACCTTTGTGGACCCGCGCATCAAATCCCAGTACGCCAGATAGAGAGGAGGGGCTGAACTATGGAAGAAAACAAGGTCAAAAAGCGCAGCCAGCTCCTGGAGATATGGAAGAGGCTGAAGAAAAACAAGGTGGCCGTGGCGGCAATGGTTTTTATCGCGCTGCTCATTCTGGCCGCCGTCTTTGCGGACGTCTTGTATGACTATGATACCCAGGTGGTGAAGCAGAACATCTCCGAGCGGCTCAAGTCCCCGGGGGAGGACGGGTATCCTCTGGGCACCGACGGGTTTGGACGGGACATTCTGGCCCGTATTGTCCACGGCAGCCGCATCTCCCTGCTGATCGGCCTGCTCAGCACCTTCATCTCCGTGCTGGGCGGCGCCCTTTTCGGCTCCATCGCGGGATATTATGGGGGCAGGGTGGACGGTTTCATCATGCGGGCCTCGGACGTGTTTATGTCCATTCCTGCCATCCTGTTGGCGCTGGCCATTGTGGCGGCGCTGGGGCAGGGCATGATGAACCTCATCATCGCCCTGTCCGTGACCCAGATCCCCGCCTTCTCCCGGCTGATGCGTTCCTCCATCCTCACCATCCGGGAGAGCGAGTTTGTTGAGGCGGCGCGGGCGGTGGGAACCTCCGACCGGGAGATCATCCTGCGCCACATCATCCCCAATACCGTGGGCCCGCTCATTGTTCAGGCCACGATCTCCATTGCCTCGGCCATTATCGCGGCTGCGGGCCTGAGCTATGTGGGCCTCGGCGTCTCTGCGCCCATGCCGGAGTGGGGGACCATGCTCTCGGAGGGCAGGGAGTTCATGAGAAAAGACCCCTATCTCCTCATCATCCCCGGCCTGGCTATCGTGTTTACCGCGCTGTCTTTCAATCTCCTGGGCGACGGACTGCGCGACGCGCTGGATCCCAGGCTCAAGGGCGGGAAATAAGAAGGGAGGGCGCGCTGAAATGTGCCAAGAGAATAAGAAACTGCTGAGCGTGAGCGGCCTTTCTGTCAAATACCTCTCGGATGACGGGGACGTTTACGCGGTCAACGGCATTGATTTGGAGCTGGACAAGGGGGAGACGCTGGGCCTCGTGGGAGAGACCGGCGCGGGCAAAACCACGACGGCCCTCTCCATCCTGCGGCTTCTGCCCAAGGATACGGGCAAGATCACCGGAGGGACGATCGAATTTGACGGGACGGAAATTACCTCCGCCAGCGAGACCCAGATGCGCATGATCCGGGGAGCCAAGGTATCCATGATCTTTCAGGACCCCATGACCAGCCTCAACCCCGTTCTGACAGTGGAGGACCAGATCGGCGAGGTCATTAAGCTCCACACCAGCCTGGACAAGAAGGGCGTTTCCCAGCGGGTGGAGGAGATGCTGGGCCTGGTTGGCATCGACCCCAAGCGCAAGACCAATTATCCCCACCAATTCTCGGGCGGTATGAAACAACGGGTCGTGATCGCCATGGCGCTGGCCTGCGAACCCAAGCTGCTGATCGCCGACGAACCCACCACCGCTCTGGATGTGACCATCCAGGCCCAGGTTCTCAACATGATGGAGGACCTCAAAAAACAGCTGGGCACGTCGATGATCCTTATCACCCATGACCTGGGCATCGTGGCCGAAACCTGCGACAAGGTGGCCATCATGTATGCGGGCGAGATTATCGAACGGGGTACCCTGGAGGACCTCTTCGACAGGGGGCGGGAGCACCATCCATACACGGTGGGGCTCTTTGGCAGCATCCCTGACCTGACGAAAAAGAGCAGGCGGCTCAGCCCCATCGACGGCCTGATGCCCGACCCGGCGGAGCTGCCCCAGGGCTGCAAGTTCGGCCCCCGGTGCCGCCACTGTACAGAGGCCTGTATGGAGGGGGACATCCCTGTCGTCACCAGGGGGACCCACAGCATCAAATGCGTGCTGTACGCAGAGGGGGAGGAAGCATGAGCGAACTGCTGGAGATCAAAAATCTGGTCAAGCACTTTGACACCAACGCCGGCGTGGTTCATGCAGTCGACGGCGTGAGCATGACCATCGGGCGGGGCAAGACCCTGGGCGTGGTCGGCGAATCGGGCTGCGGCAAGTCCACTCTGGGCAGGGTGGTGCTCAGGCTGATCCCCGCCACCAGCGGCCAGGTGCTCTTTGAGGGCAGGGATGTACTCGCCTATAACAAAGAAGAACAGAAGGATATGCGCAGGGAGATGCAGATGATTTTCCAGGACCCCTATGCCAGCCTGGATCCCCGCCTGACAGTGTCCGGTATCATCGCCGAGCCCCTGCGGGTGCACAAAGTCTGCAAGAGC
>JAHZEH010000073.1:7573-8350 GCA_019421925.1 Clostridia bacterium | reverse complement strand
TCCCAGTTCACTTACACAGCGGAGATGTCCTTCCGGGGCGGCGAACAGGTCAGCCCCTATTTCGCCGGGTGCCGCACGGAATGGAATACCCAGCTTTACGACCTGCTGGACCTTGAGGGCAACGTCATATTGGAGGGGTGCAATTCCATCTCCTTTGCGGACGATGGGCGCGCCGTTGTGAAAAAGGGCTTCTCCCAGGGGATGATGGATTTTGAGGGAAACTGGCTGTATAAACGGTCCATCTTCACCGGGATGGGCACAGATTGAAGGAGGAATTCTATGAAATCCACATGCCAAGTTTTGAGCCTGCTGCTCTGCGGCTCCCTGCTTCTGAGCGGCTGTACCGCCGCTCCCGCCGCGGAATCCACCCCCTCCCCTGTCCCGACAGAGAACGCAGCCGTTACGCCTCAGCCCGAGGCCGCCGCCACTCCTGTCCCCACGCAGGCCCCCTCCCTCCAGCTGTCGCTGGAGGAGTATCCCCGGGTAGACGGCTCCACGGCCAATCTGCCCCTGATGGCCGCCGTGCTCTCCAAACTTACGGGCATCAGCCCGGAGCAGGCCGAGACGCTGACCACCTGCGCCACCACGCCCTATGCCTATGAGAATCTGGTGGAGGGCAACGCCGACATCCTCCTGGTCTATGAACCGGCGGAGGAGACCAAGGAATTCCTGGACGGCTGCGGCGTGGAGCTGGAGTTTGTCCCCATCGGCCGCGACGCCCTGGTCTTTATCGCAAACGAGGCCAACCCCGTGCAGGGACTGACCACCCAACAGCTC
>JAHZEH010000073.1:6140-7563 GCA_019421925.1 Clostridia bacterium | reverse complement strand
CATTGACATCTACACGGGCAAAATCACCAATTGGCAGCAGGTTGGCGGAAGCGACCAGGAGATCGTCCCCTTCCAGCGCGCCTCCGCATCGGGCAGCCAGGCTCTCTTCATGAAGCTGCTCATGAAGGATACCGCCCCCATGGAGGCCCCCATCGAGCTCTATCCCAGCGAGATGGGAGAGCTCATTGAGCGCCTTGCGGAGTACAACAATGAGGGTACCGCCCTGGGCTTCTCCGTGTTCTACTACGCCAGCTACATGTATTCCAAGCCCGGCCTGAAGTTCCTGGCGGTGGACGGCGTGGCCCCCTCGGATGAGACCATCGCCGACGCTACCTACCCCTTCCTCAACGAGTTCTACGTGGTCTACCGCGCGGACGAGCCGGAGGACTCCCCCGTGCGCAAAATCGCCGGCTGGCTCACCTCCGGGGAGGGCAAAACCTGCCTGCTCGAGACGGGATATATCCCAGTTCCATAGTCCATCTATCCATCACCGGCCGGAGGCATTCGGACATATGCCGCGCATCCGGCCGGTATTTTTGTTCATTTTCCCGCTAAAATTTGGACCGACCCTTCTCTTTGCCGGATTCCTGTGGTTTAATAATACTATCATTCCCCGGCATGAAAGGAGTCTGCTATGAAGAAAACGCTTGCTGTCCTTCTCTCCCTGCTCCTGATCATCCCGCTCTCCGGCTGCGGACAGACAGACGCATTCAGCCCTGAAAACCCCGTAACCATCACTATCTGGCACTACTATGCCTCCAATCTGCAGGCCGTCTTTGAGGAGTCTGTGGCCGAGTTCAACAACACCCGGGGGATGGAACTGGGTATCGTGGTGGACACCCTGCAGGTCTCCAACATCGACGTCCTGACGGACAAGATCGTCGCCTCCGCCGCCAAGGAGGTGGGCGCTGATCCCCTGCCCGACCTGATCTTTGCCTATACCAGCACGGTCCTCGACCTGGACAGCCGGGGCCTGATCGCCGATATCGCCCCCTATTTTACAGAGGAGGAGCTGGGGCAATATCTGCCCTCCTTCCTGGAGGAGGGGCGGATGGGGGCCGATAACGCCCTCAAGAGCTTCCCCGTGGCCAAATCCTCAGAGATCGTCTTTGTGGACAACAGCGTCTACAGCGTCTTTAAGGAGGAGGTCAACGCCGCCGCAGGCAGTGTATTGGTCAACGACGACATGCTTCTGACCTGCGAGGGCATCGCCCAGATCGCCGACCTCTACTACCAGTGGACAGACGGAAAAACGCCGGATATCCCCTATGACGGCAAGGCCTTCTTCGGCGTGGACGCTACCCCCAACTTTATCTCCGTCGGCGCGCGCCAGCTCTCCCAAACTCCCCCCGTCACCGTGCAGGAGGATGGCTCCCCCGCCTTTACCCTCGGGGAACACACCCCCCGAGCCCCCTGGGAATAC
>JAHZEH010000073.1:0-6130 GCA_019421925.1 Clostridia bacterium | reverse complement strand
GGACGGCACGGTCCGCCAGACCGAGCTGCGCCTCTCCCGATATCCCACCTTCTCAGGCTCCCGCTCCGTGACCATCCAGCAGGGCGCCGGCATGTCCATCATCAAAACGGAGGAGCGCCGGCAAAGGGCCGCTGCAGAATTCCTGCGCTGGTTCACCGAGCCCGGACAGAACGTGGAATATGCCATGGCCTCGGGCTATTCCCCCGTACAAAAATCCGAACACACCGGGGAGCTCCTGGAACAGGCCCTTTCCTCCCTGGAGAGCCAGGGCGACGCCCTCTCTCTCAACATCTCCAAAGTGCTCCATCTGGCCTCCCATCAGATGAACGAGTACGAGTTGACGGTGGACAAGGAATTCCCCGGCAGCTATGACATCCGCAATATGTTCGGCAACAAGCTCTCAGAGGCGGCCCGGACGGCCAAAACCGCCTATGAGGCGGCGCTCTCCGGGGGCATGAGTCCGGAAGATGCCCTGAAGAGCTGTGTCAACGAGGCAGCTTTTGAGGCCTGGTACCGGGATATCCAGGCCCAATACAATGCGCTGGCCGCAGGCGCATAACGCTCGACTCATGAGAAACTGGAGGGAGGCGGTGGTATGAAAGTTCCCGGCAAGGCCCAACGCCCCTGGCGGCAGCGCCTCCTGCTCTGTTTAGGCGTGGCGCTGGCCGTGCAGATACTCGTGCTGTTGGCTATTGCATTTCTGGGCGGGCAGACAGAGCACATCTCCGACAGCGAAGCCGCCAAACTGGAGACTCCTGTGGCCAGCCAGGCCGCCGCCATGAAGCGCCTGCTGCACAGCTTTGCCCTAAACGCCGGGGCCGCCGGTACAAAGGTGGCGGACGCCCTCTCCGGTGCGGGCCCGGATGCCCAGTCCCTTCTGGAGAGCGCCCTACCGGCCATGCTGGACCTTCTGGAGCACTCGGGGGCCACCGGCATGTTCCTCATCCTGGGGGATTCCCCCACAGACCCCGGCCCACGGCAGGCCCTGTATCTGCGCGATACCCGGCCCGACCTGACAGATTTCACCTATTCCGACATCCTCTGTCACCGGGGGCCAAGCGACCTGGCCAAGGCCTATGGCATCCCCGTGGACAGCATGTGGTGGAGCACCCTGCGCGAGAGCAGCGCCGCCCTCCCATTTTATGCCAACCCGCTCCTCGCCCTGTCTCAAATGCCGGAGGGAACCCCCTCCTCCCTGGGTTTCTGGTCCCCTCTCTTCCGTATGACCGGCAACGACACGCCGGTCATGACCTATTCCCTTCCTCTGCTGGACAGCGGGGGCAACTGCCTGGGGGTTTTCGGCATGGAACTTTCCGCCTCCCTGTTGCAGACGAAGCTGGCGGCTGCGCAATTGCCCTATGCCCGGGGTGTCTTTCTGCTATGCGAGGAGAACGCGGACGGGCCGATCTCCCCCCAGGATGGGATGTTCAGCGGAGCGTACAGCGACGTTCTCCTTCGGGGGAGCGAAACCCTCGCCCTTCTCCCCGCTGGTATCTCCGGGCACAATCTCTACATTGCCCGCTTTGGAAACGGCTGCGAGATGCTGGCCTGTATCCAAACTATCTCCCTGTATGACGGCGACGACTTTTACAACGGCCGGACGTGGCAGGTCATGGGCCTGGTTCCCCAGGACGATTTCTTTGCCACGGCCCGGCACACGCAAAACATCCTCTTTCTGCTTCTGTCCATCAGCATCCTGTGCAGCGCCCTGGGCATGATGCTCATCAGCCGCAGTATCTCCAGGCCCCTGGGTGTTCTGGCGGACAATATCTCCTCCCTGCGCAACGGAGAGGAGCCTCCCAGGGTCTCCACCAATATCGCCGAGCTGGACGAACTTCTGGAGCTGTTATACGAGCCCCCCGCACCCTCCGGGCAGGACTTGCCGCCCGACCTGTTCAATGAGTTCATCGAGCGCACGAGAACCCTCACGTACACGGAACGGCTCATCTTCGACCACTACATCAGTGGAAAGTCCGCCAAGGAGGTGACCGAGGTAATGTTTATCAGTATCAACACCCTCAAGGTCCACAACAAACATATCTATCAAAAGCTCAATATTTCCTCCCGGGAGGAGCTGCTGCTCTACATTGAGCTGCTGCGCAAGAGCAAAAAGCTCAGCGAAATTCAGCCCTGACATTCCGCATATCACAAAAGGCCGCCCGACAGAAGGCGGCCTTTTTGTCTTAATTTATACTAAAATATGCCATTACAATCCTGAAAACGCAAAATTACTCCCCGGGGTGATATACATTCTGCCGTCAAAAAGCTACATTGATTCCATAGCCAGAGCATGGAAGAGGAGGGAGGAATCCTGGTCGGATTCCGACAGACGATGACGCTGCTGCGGCGTGCTCTATGGCTCTGCAAACCGTGGTTCGCATTTCATTGCTCAGGCTAGGGAAGCATCAGGGTCGCATCTGCCCACGGGAGGGGGAAACGCCATGGGAAGCCGTCCGTTTTCCGGTCAGCTCATCGACTGCAGCAGGCTGGGGGAATTTCGTTTTGCCGCAGTCTGCCCCATCTGCTCCTTCCAATGGAGGAGCAAGCCCATCCCCTTCAGCCGCCGCAATATGCCCGCCCCGACGCCCGGCAAGCAGAAGATCTATGGTCTGCTGTGGCAGCGGGAGTATATCCAGGCCCGTGAGAAGGCCATACAGGAGGGCCAGCGGCACTTCAACTGCTGTCCTATGTGCGGCCGCTGGGTTTGCGACCGGTGTTTTCGCATCTGTGATGAGATCGATCTGTGTGCCGCATGCAGCAGCGAGCTGGGCGAAAAAGGCGTCCGCGTTGCGGCGGCAAGGGAACTCAATGATGAAAATGAGGAGGAACCCATATGGCAAAGGATCTTTTCGGTGGATTGGGCGGTCTCATGAAGGGGCTTTCCGGGCTCATGCCCCAGGATGACCCCAACGTCAAACTTCTCAACGCCCAGACTGAACTGTCCGACCTGCAAAAGCAGGAGGAGGAGATTTACGCTGAAATTGGCCGCAAAGCGGTGGAGGTCTACGGCGGGAGCTCTTTTGGCGATCAGTTCACAAGGCTCCAGCTCCTGCAGAGCAACATCGTCCAGGCTGAGGGCAAGCTCCGCGTGCTTCAGCAGGACAAGGAGAGCGCCGAAAAAGCCGCGCGGGAGGAGAAGGAAAAACGCACCTGCCCTGAGTGCGGAGTGGAAAATCCCGACGGGGTCAAATTCTGTCAGGAGTGCGGTACCCGGCTGGGCGGGGGCCCGCGTAAGAATATTTGCCCGGAATGCGGCACAGAGAACCCGTCCGGCACCCGTTTCTGCGGCGAGTGCGGCAGGCGTATGTCGGAGGTGTAAGCGTTGGCGTTTTACAAACAGCCCTGCATCCACTGCAGCACGCTCATCGACCGGGACGTCCGCTTCTGTCCTGCCTGCGGGAGCAGCAGCCCCTTCGGCTACCTGTGTCCCGCCTGCCTTCGCACCATCGAAAAGGGCCAGGCCCGCTGCCAGGGCTGTGGAAGGGTTTTGTACACCGTTTGTCCCAAGTGCGGCAGCCAGACTTTCGTGCAGGAGTACTGTGAGCGGTGCGGCGCTCCCCTGATGCGGCTGTGTCCCAACTCCCGCTGCGGGGCGCTCCAGTTCTTTGAAAACGAGAAGTGCACGGCCTGCGGCAAAAAAACCAAATTCAACAACAAATAGGAGCGTGCCTACCATGCTGAAGTCTTTTACCCGCAACTATTCGGACAATTCCACGGAGGCTGGTTTCCAATTCACCTTCTTTTGCGACATCTGCCAGGATGGCTACCGCAGTTCCTTCATTGAGTCCTCCACCTATAAAAAACGCAAAGGGCTGCGCGGGCTCTCCCAGGGCGCAGGCATTCTGGGAAGCCTGATCGGCGGCCGTGCAAGCAGCATCGGCTATTCCCTGGAGCGGGGAGGCAGCGTAATCTCCGAGCGCTTTGAGGACCGAAGCCCCGAGTGGCAGAAAGAACATGAGAGGGCGTTTGAGCTGGCACAGAATGAAGCTATGCAGCATTTTCACCGCTGCCACGGCTGCCAGCAGTGGGTGTGCGACGCGGACTACAATGAGGACGAAGGCCTGTGCATCCAGTGCGCGCCCCGCGAGGATATCTATGTGGCACGGGCCAGATCCGAGGCCATGAAGCGCAACATCGACGACCTGGCCGCCACAGCCACCGTCTGGACGGGCGAGCTTCAGAGCAAAACCACAGTTTGCCCTGTCTGCGGCAAACCGGCGGGCAGCGGCAAATTCTGCAACAACTGCGGCGCCTCCATGGGGAGGGCGGTCTGTCCCTCCTGCGGCGCCGAGGCCTCCGTGAACGCAAAATTCTGCAACAGCTGCGGCGCCCCCATGTCCGCGCCCCGCAAGCAGCAGCTCTGCCCGGGCTGCGGCGCCGAGGTCCCCCCCGGCACCAGGTTCTGCGGCGAGTGCGGCGCCAAGATATAACTCCACTTATCGGAAGGAAAGGAGACCCCCCTATGAAAAAAATGATCTCCCTGCTGCTCTGCCTGCTGTTGCTGGCCTCTCTGGCTGGCTGCGGAGGCAAAGACACCTCCCTGCTGGATTCCCTGAATGATCCGGGCGAAACATCCAGCCCAGGCCTCTCCTCCCCCAATGAAAGCACCGCTATCCCCGCCTCCCAGACAGGCTCGGGCGGCGATTCCATCGCCTCCCTGGGCGCGCAGAGCTACGCGGGCGCTTACACCCGCTTTGAGGCCGTCAATAATGCACTTTTGAACAAACTGGAGGGTATCATTGAGCCCTATAATGAGAAACGGGAGGCTGAGGATGAGAACTACCACAGCCTCAGCGACGACTACCGCGGCGGCTGGCTCCTCCCCTTCATGAGCATTGACTTTGCCTTTACGGCCACGCTCGACGAGTCCACCGCCCGGGATTCCTCCAGTCTCGCAATGGCTCTGGGGTTCTTCGGCGCCACCAATGTGGCGGTCAACCGAAACGGGGCCAACGACTATACTGTCACCTTTGACACGGAGGAGGGCGAAAGCGAGACCTATCTGTGCAAATGGGACCCCGCCTCCGACTCCCTGCGGTACGTCAGCCTGGGCGGGGCCTCCGACGGTTCGGACTTCTTCATGGAGTACACGGCCCTGGGCAATGGCGCCTATGCCCTGCAGAGCCCCACGGAGCGCGCCATCGTCACCTTCACAGGGGACGACGTCACCAGTCTGATCTATACGATCAACAGGAGCGACATGGAGACGGGCGGGCTTCCCGCCGTAAGCCCCCGCTATGACGCGGACGCCGACTCCATCTTTGGAAAAACAGGCCTCACCTCTGATTGGGCAACCGCCAAACGGGACGATCTCGCTACCATCTACCAGTACGACGGGGCCGCCCTCTCCGTGGAGCGCTGCGTAATGGAATACGAGGGCGAGTGGGGCGCTTATACCGGCCGCAACTGGATCTGGAAGGATGCCGTCACCATCACGCCTTAATACCTATTCAACTGCGCTCCGCCCTCTCCCGGCGGAGGATAACCAAAAACGCGCAGGGAATCTGTAGGATTCCCTGCACGCTTTCGGGCGTCATATATCCAAGGAAGGAGGGTGATCCATGGCATTTTGTACACAGTGCGGCGCGTCAGCGGGGGATGACGTCCGGTTTTGCACCGCCTGCGGCGCAGCTTTGCAGGCCGCCCCGGTCTCTCCCCTGCCGGAACCCGAACCGCATCGGGAGGTTCCCACGCCTCATCCGGGTCCAAAGCCCGAACCGCAGCCGTTTCAGCCGGAACCCCCACCCCCTCCGGCGATGAGCGAACCAGCTCGTACCCCAGTCCAGCTCCGATCGCCGGAGCCTCAGCCCAATGCCGGGCGGTCCGGCCGCCCCCGGCGGGAGAATCCGGCCCCCCGGCATGCGCCCCCCGCCCAATCCCAGCAGCCCGCTCCCCAGTTCGCCGTCCCCATGGACCGCCGCTGCTCGGTTCTGGGCACGGGCGCATATATTGGCGCGATGCTTCTGCTCGCCCTGCCCGTCATCGGTTTGATCCTGGGCATTATCTGGGCCTGCGGCGGTTCCGTCAATTTTAACCGCCGCAATCTCGCCCGCGCCTATCTGATCCTGCTCCTGGCCGCCCTGGTCCTATGCGCAATCCTGTATCTCTGTTTCCAGCTCATTTTCGGGGT
>JAHZEH010000072.1 GCA_019421925.1 Clostridia bacterium | reverse complement strand
CTCTTATTGCCCGCCCGCACCTCCAGGGTCATAGCATGCACCCCGTTTCCGCGGGCCTCCTCCATCAGCGAGCGCACTACCTTCTCGCCAAAGCCTCTCCTCCGGCAGCCCGGTCTCACCGCCACATTGGTGATATGGGCCTCATCACCAATGAGCCAGTAGCCGGCATAGGCGACCACCTGGCCCTCCCATTCGGCCACCTGATAGTGAGCGATTTCATTGAGGAGCTCCCCCCTCATCTCCTGCTGCGACCAGGGCGTGGCAAAGCTCGCCCTCTCAATCTCCATGATATCGGGGAGATCTCTCTCCATCATGGGCCGCAAAACCAGCTCAGGCATGGTTCCTCATCCTCTCCGCCTGAGGTACGCGCAGATACAGGGGCATGACCTCATGGGCCGTCTCCCCGCGCAGCGCCCGCTCATAGGCGAGGGCGGCCAGCGAGGAGGCGCGCGCCTTGGTCAGATGTGCGGGGGCAAAGACCGCCTGGGGAAACATCCGGGCGAGCGTCTCCCGATGTACCACCGCCCCATCCCCCAGGAAGCAGGGCCGGACGGAGGCCAGCCCCTTTAAAAAGTCCTCCAGCGCCCCGGCAAAGGGCTCCCCAACCATCTCCGGCTCCGCGCCGCGGGCCCGGAACTGGGCGGCGTAGACCTGGACGCCTCGGGCATCCAGGATTGGGCAGACCATGTCGGGATAGTTCTGAGCATGGTAGGCCAGACAGGTCAGAGCGTCAATCCCAACAATCCCCTTCCCTGTTGCCGCAGACATTGCGTTGACCGCGCTGATGCCGATGCGCAGGCCGGTAAAGGAGCCCGGACCGGTATTCACGGCAAAGCAGTCCAGCTCCTCCATCGTCTTGTCCCCCCGCTCCAGCACGCGCTGGGCCATGGGCAAAATCACCTGGGAATGGGTCAGAAGGTGGTCGAGATATTCCTCAGCTACCAGCTTCCCGTCGCAAAAAAGCGCAGCGCCCGCCACCGAAGAAGATGTATCCAATGCCAGTATATTCACTCTATTCCCCCCTCTTGCAGACGATGCGGATGCGCCGCGAAAAATCCGATTGTTTTTCAAGATACACGTCGTAACGGCTCCCGGGCAGAACGCCGGGCACAATCTCCGGCCACTCCATCACGATCACGCCGCCCCGCCGCAGGTAGTCCTCATAGCCGATGTCATAGAGGTCGTTCTCATCCTCCAGGCGGTACACGTCAAAGTGAAAGACGGGGATGCGGCCTTCGTACTCATGGACAATGGTGAAAGTGGGGCTGCTCACCCCTTCGCAGCCCAGCCCGCCGGCCAGTCCGCGCACAAAGGCGGTCTTACCCGCCCCCAAGTCCCCCCAGAGGGCGACGAAATCCCCGGGGACGAGACGCGTGGCCAGCATTTCCCCGCAGGCCTCCGTCTCCTCCTCATTCTGGGTCACGCAGTTCATCCACTCCATCTCGGACATCTTTACACCTGCCGTGCCGGCATCGCATAGCCGTACTTCTCATAAAATTCCGCCTTGAAATCCAGGAAGCGGTCCTGGGCAATGGCCTCCCGCATCTGCTCCATCAGGCGCAGGGAGAAGCGCAGATTGTGCCAGCTCAAAAGCCGGGCCGCCAATATCTCCTTGGCCTTGACCAGGTGGCGTACATAGGCCCGCGTGAAGTTTTTGCAGGCATAGCAGTCACACTCCGGGTCAATGGGGGTGAAATCCCGTTCAAAGGTGGCGTTCCGGATGGTGAGGGGGCCCTGGCTGGTCAGTGCCTGGCCGTTTCGGGCCACCCGCGTCTGCAGGACGCAGTCGAACAGATCAACGCCCCGCTCTACCCCCTCAAAGAAGCAGTCGGGGGTTCCAACCCCCATGAGATAGCGGGGTTTATTGGCCGGCAGCAGAGGCGTGATCACCTCCAGCATGTCATACATCATCTCTTTGGGCTCCCCGACGGAGAGGCCCCCGATGGCATTTCCAATAAAGTCCATCTCAGCGATGGTCCGGGCGCTCTCAGCCCGCAGATCGGGGAACATGCCGCCCTGCACAATGCCGAAAAGCGCCTGATCCTCCCTCGTCTGTGCTTTCTGACAACGCTTGGCCCAGCGGTGCGTGCGGTGCATGGACTGCTCTGTATAGGCGTGGTCGCTGGGGTAGGGGACGCATTCGTCAAATGCCATAATAATATCTGCCCCAAGCGCCTCCTCAATGCCGATAGCCGTTTCGGGCTTGAACATGTGCTTGCTGCCGTCCAGGTGAGAGCGGAAAATAACGCCCTCCTCGGAAATTTTGCGCAGCGCTCCCAGGCTGAAAACCTGGAAGCCGCCGCTGTCCGTCAGGATGGGGCCGTCCCAGCACATGAACTTGTGCAGCCCGCCCGCCTCCCTCACCAGCTCATGGCCGGGGCGCATATAGAGGTGATAGGTGTTGGCCAGCAGGATCTGTGTGCCGATCTCCTTCATCTCATGGGGGGACATGGCCTTCCCCGTCGCCTGAGTCCCCACGGGCATAAAGCAGGGTGTTTCAATCACCCCATGGGGGGTATGCAGCCTGCCAAGCCTGGCGCCGGACTGCCTGCATGTATGGATCAACTCATAGTGAAACTGACTCATAAGGTCTCCTTCTCCATTTCTCAACCGGGCAATCTCTATTATTATATCAGTATCGCGGCGATTGTTCAATGCGGCGCCCGTCAATCACACAAAAGTATGAGCGGTCTCCTTCCCCCTTCAGACATGCAAAGGGCCTGAAACAGCTTGGCTTCAGGCCTTTTGTCTCACTCGATGAACATGGCGTCCCCGAAACTGAAAAAGCGGTATCTCTTTTTTACCGCATATTCATACACCCGCAGAATCTCCTCCCGGCTGGAGAGGGCGCTGACCAGCATGAGCAGAGTGGACTCGGGCAGATGAAAGTTGGTGATGAGGGCGTCCACCGCTTTAAAGCGGTAGCCGGGCGTGATGAAGATGTCCGTCCACCCCTTTTGTGCGTGAACAATCCCCTCCTCGTCGGCGACGCTCTCCAGCGTCCGGCAGCTCGTGGTACCCACGCAGATGATCCGCCCGCCCGCGTCCCTGGCTCTGTTGATGCGCGCAGCGGTATCCTCCTCCACCTCGTAATACTCGGAATGCATCTTGTGCTGGGAGACGTCCTCCTCCTTCACAGGCCGGAAGGTGCCGAGCCCCACATGAAGTAGCACTTCCTCCACCTGTACGCCCTTCTCCCGGATGCGTTCAAGCAGTTCCCGGGTGAAGTGCAGCCCCGCCGTAGGTGCTGCTGCCGATCCCTCCTCCCTGGAATAGACCGTCTGATAGCGTTCCTTGTCCCCAAGTTTTTCCGTGATATAGGGGGGCAGGGGCATCTCGCCCACCTTGTCGAGCACCTCCTCCCAGATTCCCTCGAATTCAAAGCGGACGATACGTTCGCCGCCCGGTGTGGAGCGCAGAACCTCCGCCCTCAGGTCGGGCCCGAAGGCAAAGCGCGCCCCCGTCTTGGCTCTTCTGCCCGGTTTGACCAGCGTCTCCCAGGTATCCGTGTCCAGCCGCTTGAGAAGCAGGAACTCCATCTTCCCGCCGCGGGAGCCGTCCTCCGTGATCCTCTCGCCAATCAGCCTGGCGGGAATGACGCGGGTACGGTTGACCACCAGGCAGTCCCCCGGGTTGAGATAGCCGATGATATCGGAAAAAATCCTGTCCTCGAGAGTGCCATCCTCGCGGTGATAAACCAGCAGCCTGGAGCCGTCCCTCCTCTCGCTGGGGTGCTGGGCAATCAGTTCCTGGGGCAGGTCATACCAAAAATCGCTTGTTTTCACGCTTCTTCCCCCTATTTCTTCCGAAACCACAGTCGGTTCCGGCGCATCAAAAAGCGGCGCTTCGCGCCGCTCTTGCGTTGCATCAGTCGTTGTATCAATCCAGGAAATCCTTGAGTTTTTTGCTGCGGCTCGGATGCCGTAGCTTTCTGAGTGCCTTGGCCTCGATCTGACGGATTCTCTCGCGGGTCACGTTGAATTCGCGGCCCACCTCCTCCAGCGTACGCGCCTTGCCGTCATCCAGTCCAAAGCGCAGGCGCAGCACCTTCTCCTCCCTGGGCGTCAGAGTGTCAAGCACGTCCATCAGCTGCTCCTTGAGCAGGGCAAAAGCAGCAGCCTCAGCCGGTGCGGGAGCGTCGTCATCGGGGATAAAGTCTCCCAGATGGCTGTCCTCCTCCTCACCAATCGGCGTCTCCAAAGAGACGGGCTCCTGGGCAATCTTCAAAATCTCGCGAACCTTTTCCTCGGAAATACCCATGGCCTTTGCCATTTCCGCGGGCTGCGGCTCCCTGCCATACTCCTGCAGAAGCTGGCGGTTCACCCGGATCAGGCGGTTGATGGTCTCAACCATATGCACGGGGATGCGGATAGTACGCGCCTGGTCGGCAATCGCCCGGGTGATCGCCTGGCGAATCCACCAGGTGGCGTAGGTGGAAAACTTGTATCCCTTGCTGTAATCAAATTTTTCCACGGCCTTGATCAGCCCCAGGTTGCCCTCCTGGATCAGATCGAGAAAGAGCATTCCTCGGCCCACATAGCGCTTGGCAATGCTGACAACCAGACGCAGGTTTGCCTCCGCCAGCTGCCGCTTGGCCAATTCGTCGCCCTCCGCCATGCGCTTGGCGATCTCAATCTCCTCATCCGCCGACAAAAGGGGAACCTTGCCGATCTCCTTGAGATACATGCGGACCGGGTCGTCAATATTGATCCCGTCCGGCACGGAGAGATCCTCCTGCTCCGCGGTCTCCGTATCTTTTTGTGCAATCGCAATGAGCTCCGGGGGAAGTTCAATGTCATCGACAATCTCAATGTTGAGCTCCTCCAGCCCGGCATATATCTTTTCAATCTGTTCCGCATCGAGATCGAGTTCATCCAGAGCATCCAGTATCTCTTTTTGAGTCAACGACTCCTTTGCTTTGCCCAGCTCGATGAGTTCACGGATCCGGTCCATTCCGGACTTCTTCTCCGTCCCCTCGGCTCCGGGCTTCTGACCTTCCTTCTTTGCCGCCATAGATTCCTCACCCCCCTTGCCTTTCTGCAAAAGATTCTGAACTGCCGGCTCCTGATTGTTGGTGCAATTGTTCATTCAAATCCCCAATTCGCTTTGCAAGCTCCAACCGCTCCTCCCGTGAGATATCATCCCGGCTGGCCCGCTGCTGAAGCTCTTTGATATTTTGTGTGATGTTCATATGCTGCAACAGATGTATTCCGTCCCGGAAACACGCCTGCGCATCATCCGCCTGAGGCGCCGAGAGCGCCGCAGCCGCGCAGCCGGCCAGTTCATCCGGCAAGCCCGCAAGAAAAACAGGGAGATTCAGCTCCTCCTGTTCCGCCATATTGCCAGCCTGATAGGCCTGCTGGAGCGCCTGCAGAAGCGCCAGATGCCCGGGTGCCTGGAACAGTTCCGGCATGCCGAACGCCTCTTTTGCAAACCGTCTCTCCTCCAGAGCAGAGCGCAGCACAGTCTGTTCTGCCGAAATACGGTTGGCGGATACTGTCCCTTCTTTTGTAATCCTAGTATTCCGTAAATTGGAAGGCCTATTCTTAGAAGGTCCCGGCGGCGGGCTGTTCTGGGAGGATATCCGCCCCTCCTCCCCAGCCGCGCGCAGCGCCTCAATGGAGAAACCGGTGCTCTGCGCAAGGACGGGATAATACCGCTCCTGCTCAATCAGCGAGAGAGTAGCGATGAAAGCGCTTCCCGCCTTAGCATAGCCCTCCCGTCCGTCCTCCGTCATCAGGTCGAATTGGGCGGCAAGGTTGCGCAGCTTAAAGGCCTGCAGCGTGAGAGCCCCGCTCTTCCTTTTCTCAAAACCTTCCAGTCCCTCCGCTCGGATAAAATCATCGGGATCCTGTCCCTGGGGGAATGTGATGACCTTGACGCGGATCCCCTCGGCCGCAAGGATGTCCAACCCCCGCAAATTGGCGCTCTGCCCGGCGGCGTCACCGTCATAGGCCAGATATACCTGATTGGTATACCGCTTTATCAGCCTGGCCTGCTGGGGGGTCAGGGCGGTTCCCAGCGTGGCCACCGCATTGCTCACCCCGCCTTGATGCAGGCTGACCACGTCCATGTAACCCTCCACCAGTACCAGCGAGTCGGGTGATTTTCCCTTCTGCATATTGAGTATGGTCGTGTCGGGGGTATTGATATACTTGGGCGTCTCATCACCCAGCGCCCGCCCTCCAAAGCCTATGACGCGCTGATAGCCTCCAATGATGGGAAACATCACCCTGCCGCGGAACATATCAAAATACCGGTCGCCCTTTTTCACCGCCAAACCGGCAGCCTGTAGCTCCTCGGGGCGATATCCCTTGTCCAGCATATGCTTCAAAAGGTGATCCCATCCCGGCGGAGAAAAGCCCAATCCAAAGGCCGCCACAGTGCGGGGCTGAACGCCCCTCCTGAGCAGATATTCCTGGGCCGGACGCCCCTGGGGGCTTTTCAGCCTCTCATGGAAGAAGAGCGCCGCATCCTTGCAAGCCTGATACAGCCGCTCTTTCTCTTCCCGTTCCTTTTGCATTGCGCTGTCGTCTATCATATCGGGCAGCTGCATATTTGCCCTGCGTGCCAGAAACTTTACCGCATCCACAAAGGAGAGCTTTTCCATCTCCATAATGAAGCGGATCGCGTCCCCGCCGGCATGACAGCCAAAGCAATAGTAAAACTGCTTGTCCGCATTGACAGAAAAGGAGGCGGTTTTCTCCCCATGAAAAGGGCAAAGCCCCCAGAAACGACGGCCTTTCTCTTTGAGCGCCACATAATCCGATACGACGGAGACGATATCATTGTGCGCAAGCAATTCATTCAGCCATGCTTCCGGAAAGCTACTCATGGAAACCCACCTACCCAATTGTGCTATATAGGTTCGCCGAACCAGAGGAGTATTCCTTCTTTTTGCGTTGAATTTTGCAGAATATACGCATCAGTGAATACTCCAGGACTGCGGCACAAAAAGCTGTTCATATGTCCGCACGGCAAACCGGTCGGTCATGCAGGCGATATAATCGGCGGCAACCACCTGCTCCCCGTCCGCCTCAATGTGTTTGGTAAATTCCTCCGGGAGCTCATGGACATGTTCCAGATAATAGCCATAGAGCCGCTCTACGACGCCCCGGGCCTTGCCTTCCTCCCGCTTGGCGACATGGTCGGTATAGACACGCTTGAACATGAAAGCGCGCATCTCTCCCATCGCCTCCTCAAACTTGGGAGACATCCTGATCTCCGGCTTCCCCGCACTAGTATATACGATGTCAACAATCATATTGTTGATTCGCTCCCCGTGGGTCGCCCCCAAAGTTTGCACGCAGCGCTGCGGAAGGTCGCCGGGACCCAACACCTGCGCCCGGATAGCGTCGTCCACATCGTGGTTTAGGTAAGCGATCCGGTCAGCATAGCTTACAATCCGACCCTCCAGCGTCTGGGCTCTCCCGTCCTTCTTATGGTTGACGATGCCGTCGCGCACCTCCCAGGTCAAGTTAAGTCCCGTCCCATTTTCCAGCTTCTCCACCACCCTGAGGCTCTGCAAATTGTGTTCAAAGCCGTCCGGCAGGACCTGGTTGAGCACCATCTCGCCAATGTGCCCAAAGGGAGTATGCCCCAAATCGTGCCCCAGGGCGATCGCCTCGGTCAAATCCTCATTAAGCTGAAGGGCCCTGGCAATCGTGCGGGCAATCTGCGCCACCTCCAGCGTGTGGGTCAGTCTTGTGCGGTAATGATCCCCCTCCGGGGAAAGGAAAACCTGCGTCTTATATTTCATCCTGCGGAAGGATTTGCAGTGTATAATCCGATCCCTGTCCCGCTGGAAGTCCGTGCGGATGTCGCAGGGTGTCAGGGGGGATTCCCTTCCCCGGGAATCGGCGCTGCAGCATGCAAGGGGGGAGAGCGTTCTGCGCTCCTGCTCCTCCTGTCGCTCGCGTATCGTCATGTCGTCTCGCCTCCTCTCTCTGGAAATCGAACATGCTTTTGCCAATATATACCACACACCCTCGGTAAAATCCTCTTTTTTCCATGAGGTATAAAATAGAGCATGCTACCAAAGGTAACATGCTCTACAATTTACGCGGGTATGCAGAATCTATCCCGCGCGGATGCATCCATTACTTCCGGGGGTTTTTGATCGCGGCCTGAGCGGCAGCCAGACGGGCGATCGGCACACGGAAGGGGGAGCAGGACACGTAGTCCAGGCCGATGTTGTGGCAGAACTCCACAGAGGAGGGATCGCCGCCGTGTTCGCCGCAGATGCCCATGTGGATATCCTTGCGGGTCTGACGGCCCAGTTCGGCAGCCATCTTCATCAGCTTGCCAACGCCCTTCTGGTCCACGCGGGCGAAGGGATCGGACTCGTAAATCTTCTTGGCATAGTATTCGCCCAGGAACTTGCCGGCGTCGTCACGGGAGAAGCCGAAGGTCATCTGGGTCAGGTC
>JAHZEH010000071.1:4561-8496 GCA_019421925.1 Clostridia bacterium | reverse complement strand
TCCATGACAAGCTCCTTGGCGTCCGTCTCCATCCGGAAGGAGACGCCCATTTCCTTGGCTTTCTTCTCCATAGGCTCGATCAGCCCCACGCCGCTCAGGCTGCGGGTCTTGTGGCAGCGCATGGGATTCTGCCAGTAATAGGAAGAGGAGGTGGTCACGCCCAGGAAATCCACACCCAGGTCGATCATCCACTGGATGGTCTCGGTGGAATGCATTCCATAGGTGGTGAGCAGTTCTTCACTCACATGGCCCTCACCCTTCTCGATCCAATAGGCGATGAGATCCTCCTGGCTGTCCTCAATGCCCTGGGCCTTCTGGAGCTCCGTTCCCGCACCAATGACCTCACCGCCGCAGGTGATGGAAGCGCCGCCCACAGAGGCCATCTTCTCCAGGAGCACGACCTTTGCGCCGTTATCCGCGGCCTCAATGGCGGCAGACAGGCCGGCGATGCCGGAGCCCACCACAACCACGTCCGTCTCGATGGTCTCGTCCTCAGCAGCCACGGCGTCCAGCCCCCTCTGCTTGAGGCGCTCCACATCGCCGCCCGCCTGGGCAATGGCATCCTCAACCGCCGCCAGAATGGCGTTGCTGGTCATGGTAGCGCCGGTCACCGCGTCGATCTTGAGGCCCTGGGCCTCCACGATTGCAGCGGGGATCCTCTCCTTGGCCGGGTCGGAGATGCCGGCGGTCTCATTGTTCTCGCCCACCGTCACGGACTCGATCCGGCCCGCTGAGAGGACAACTTCCACCCTAACCTCGCCGCCCATGCCCGTGCCAACGCCCGTATAGGTACCGGGGGTGAACAGCGCGGCAGGGGCCTCGGTGGGAGCCGCCGTCTCTATGGGCTGAGGGGTGGGGGTGACCTCCGGCGCGGACGCCGCACAGGCCGCAAGGGATGCGGCCATAACCGCTCCCATCACCAGGGAGAGGCCGCGCCTCCAATTCTTCTTCATTCTTTTTTCCTCCTTCTCTTCCGGGCCCAGCCCGGATCTATATTACAAGGGGTCAAAGCCCTACTTGTCCACCTTGGCGATTCCCTCGAGCATCACGGTCAAAACTATATCCAGCATGGCCTCATCCTCGAGAACTCCGGGGCAGAGGTTCACATAACGGATCACTCCGCCCACGGCGCTGAAGAGCATCTCGCACGACAGCTCGATGGGCAGGTCCTTGATCTCCCCCGCCTTCACGCCCGCCTCGATAATCTGCCGCTCAACCAGATAATGAGGGCTCATGCGTTCATAGTTGTCCCGCTTCATGCTGGGCGGGATGTTGAAGGCCCGCTGCATCCAGGCCTCCTGAGGGTAATCCCGGTGCCAGACCAGCATATTGCGGATGCGGCGCTTGAGCTTGCCGCAGGCTGTGGGCTCCTCCTCCAGGTCCCGGTCACAGGCCTCCATGCAGCGGTCCCTGCTGTAGAGGAACAGGTCCTCCAGCAGCTCCTTGCGGCTGGGGAAATATAGATATACCGTACCCTTAGCCAGTCCCGCCTCTCTGGCGATCTGGGCCATGGACACATTCTCAATGCCATGCCGGTAAAACAGGGAGATGGCGGTTTCGCGGATACGTTTCCGCTTCTTGGGATCCAACGTCCTGGTCATGTTCTTCTCCGTAAAATGACTTTTGAAAGAAAAAAGTCATTTTATTTATTATTTATAACTTTAATCGACACTATACCACATCTCCCGCCCGATGTAAAGCAGCCGGCCCATTCTGTTTACAGGGCCGGTGCTTCAGTTTATAATATCCCCAACCACATGAATGAGGAGGAGAACGGATGCTTTTGGAGACAAAGCGGCTGTATCTGCGCAGGCTGAAGCAGAGCGATCTGCCCGAGCTCCGCGTCTTTTTCCAGGACAAACAGGTGATGGCGGCCTAGGAGCATATTTTTTCTGATGAGGAGATCGGTGCATGGATTGTGGAGAACCTGCGCCGCTACAGAGAGGACGGAACCAGTTATTATGCGGTTGTTGAGAGATCCACCGGCCAGCTCACCGGGGTGTGCGGCATCCTGGTCGAGGAAGCGGACGGAGTAAGCCGTATGGGCCTGGGCTATATCTTCCGCAGGGACCGGTGGGGACGGGGTTACGCCTTTGAGAGCGCCTCAGCCTGTATGGAATATGCCTCAAAAGTCCTCCGCCTGCCCGAAATCACAGCCCAGATCCGGCCGGACAACCTGCCCTCCCGCCGTCTTGCCGAAAGGCTCGGCATGACGGTGCACGGGGAATTCCACCGGCGCTACCGCGGCAGGGACGTCCCCCATCTGCTCTACCACCGTTCCCTTGACCCCGGGGGTAGCAAAGGAAACCACGAAAGATGAATAAAGAAATGATCTGCAAAAAATTTTCTCTGTATCTTTTGATTAAAAACAAGCATAATCTTTAAGTTTTAAAAAAAATTAAATTTTTAATACATATTTAAAATAATGATTTTGGTGAAGCAGACAGCTTTGACTTTGTGGAGGTGTATTATATGAAGAAGATAAAACCAAAAAGCATAAATGCTATATTTTTATCATATTAGCTATAGGCATGATTCTCGCATTAATCGGAGCTCTTTCAGAACAAATTGCTTTCATTTGTATTGGACTTTTCGTTGCTTTCGTTGCTTTTATATTTAGATGCATCTTCTACAGATGTCCCTACTGTGGCAGATATATCGGCAAACTTGATGGCAATTACTGTACTCATTGCAAGAAGAACATCAATGAATAATTCCCAATTTATGGAGATATAAAGTCTTTCAGCCGATGACTTGTGAGGAAATCGCTTGCCATCGTTTTTTGTCAAAATCATACGATGATAAGCGATGTCCACAGGGATAACGGGCATCGGATTGTGATACTAAAAATCCCAATCCACAGTACCGCTTTACAGCATATAAATAAACGGTGCAGCCCCTTTTCGGGGTTACACCGTAACTTATACAGGAAGTTGCTTCCTTATGGGACTTGCCTATTTCGGCGCGCCGCCTTTTCCATTGTCCTTAACCGTGCTTCTCCCCCGCCGCAGTCAACCACTTGGCGGAGATCTCATAGGGCTGATAGGACTCAATATAGTCCAGCGCCTCCCCGGGGTTGTCCGTGACAAAATACAGTTTGCGGCTCTCCTCCTTGGCAAAACGCTCCCCGATGGTCCTGTCAAACTGCCGGAGCAGGTCGTCGTAAAAGCCGTTGGTGTTATAAAATACGATGGCCTTTTTGTGATAACGGAGCTGCTTGAGAGTGAGGATCTCCAGCACCTCCTCCAGCGTGCCGAAACCGCCGGGCAATGCGATAAAGGCCGTGGCGGCCTCCTCCATGAGCTGCTTGCGCTCCCGCATGGTTTTTGTGACCACCAGCTCGTCACAGCGCTCGTAGGGGATACCGGGCTGGTTCAGCGCCTCGGGGATGACTCCATACACCCTGGTGGGCGCCGCTGAAGCATGGATGGCCCGGGCGCACTCCCCCATGAGCCCCACCCGGCCCGCGCCGAATACCAGCGACCAGCCCCGTTCGGCCATCTCGCTTCCCAGCGCCCACGCCGCCTCAAAATACTCCTTCGCCAACGCGTCCGACGAGGAGGAGTACACCGCAAGATATCCTTTTTCCATGTTGCCTCCAGTATCAATTAAAATTTCTCAGAACAGGCTGAGCTGCACGCTGCGCTCCCCGTCCCTCGGCGGCTTCACCTGAATGCGCTCCACACCCGCCGGCAGCTCCCTGAGAAAATCCGACGGGGGCTGGGGGGCGGTGAGGATGAGCTCCTCCTGTGCGCGGGTCATGCCTACGAAAAAAAGCCTGCGTTCCTCCTCCCGGTCGGCGGTCATTCCGGGTCTCTCCAGAGGCAGGGCGCCGGCGCTCAGTCCCGCCAGAAACACCACAGGGAACTCCAGTCCCTTGGAGCCGTGCAGCGTCATAAGCCTCACCGCGCCCGAGGCATAGCTCCTGCCCGAGG
>JAHZEH010000071.1:0-4551 GCA_019421925.1 Clostridia bacterium | reverse complement strand
CTCCGCCCCCAGCGTCAGAGCTGCGAGGAAATCCGCCAGGGAACTGTGGAAGAGGGAGGTATTCAAAAGCCGCTGCATGGCGTCGCCCCCTCCGTGCAGGGCGAGATACCTCTCAAGGGGCCTCTGGGGCTTCTCTTTGGCCACAAGGGGCAGGAAGGTATCCCAATCCGCCAGGCTCTGAGGAGGGCAGCCCGACATGCTCAGCGCCTCGCGCATCTCCCGTCCCTCCTCCAGAAGGGCGCAGGCCCTCCCGGTCTGCTCCCTGCCGCACCCCCAGACCAGCCCCAGCCAGTCCGCCAGGGCGGCCCGGTCCAGAGGCGAGAGAAGCAGACGGAAGAAGGCGAGAGCCCCTCCCACCCCCTCGTCCTCCAGCTCCTCCCCCCGGCCGGAAACCACGCAGGGGATGCTGTCGTGCCGCAGGCAGCTTTCCACCAGCTCCAGCTGCCGCCGGGTACGGCAGAGGACGGCGATCTCCGAGAAGGAACGGCTCCCCCGCTCAGCACCCAGGGCAGAGGCGTCCAGCATATCGATGCCGCCCGCCATCCGGGCAATCTCTTTTGCAATCCACACCCCCTCGGAGAAGGGGGTAGCGTGCGCCGCCAGGCGCACATTGCCGCCCGCCATCCGGGTTGGGAGCAGTTTCCGCTCCCCGCCCGGGTTGTGGGAGATCACCCCGAGGGCCCCCTCCACAATCTGGGGAGTGGATCGGTAGTTTTTGCGCAGAGTGATGGCAGTAAGCCCGGGGAAGTCCTCTGCGAGCTCCTCAAAGCACCTGGCGTTGGCCCCGCGGAACCCATAGATGGATTGATCCGGGTCGCCGATGACGAAGAGGCTTCCCTTCGCCCAATGACGGACCAGCTTGCGCTGCACCAGGTTGATATCCTGAAATTCGTCCACCAGCAGGCAGTCGAACATCCTGCCCCTGCCGCCCGGCAGTTCCAGGGCGTCGAGCAGCAGATCGTCCAGGTCCCGCACCCCCATCTCCCTGCACCTGGCGCAGTATGCCTGGTAAACCTCCGGGTCCAGGTTCGCCGCCTCCAGCGCCTCGCCGCTCTTGACCCGGGAGATCCTTCGCAGCGTCTCTCCGGGGGAGGCCCTGCTGCCCTGCTCCCGCAGAATGTCCCGGATCAGGAAAAGGGACTCGTTCTCACCCAGCAGGGGTTTCTTGTCCAGCAGGCCCAGGCAGATGGCGTGGAAGGTGCCGATTGTCATGCCCCGCAGATTCTTTTTACCCCCAAGCCTTGCCTCCAAGCGCTCCCGCATCTCAGCCGCCGCCTGGTTCGTGAAGGTGACCGCCGTAATCTGGGAGGGCTTCATCCCCCGCTCCCCGATCAGATGGGCGATACGGGCGACCAGCGTCTTGGTCTTTCCCGTTCCCGGCCCGGCGATCACAGCCGCCGTCTCCGCCCCGGTTGTAACGGCCGCAAGCTGCTCCTCGTTGAGCTCCTCCGTCCGCGGCGCTATCTCCTCCCGGCCCTCCTGCTTCGCCTGTGCCGCCGCCCTCTTTTCGGGCAGGGCAGACTTTTTCCGGGGCCTGCGCCCCGCAGGAGCCCCAAAGAGGGAGAGCTGGCCGGTCATGGTCTCCCGCTCCTCGGGGGTAAGCAGGGCGATTTTTCCATACTCCCCGTCGTATCCGGCAATGCGCTCCACCCTGCCCTCCCGGACGCGGCGCACACCCTCGGCCACGCATGGCCCGGCAGCCCGCTCGATGTCCTCGACCGGCGTCTCCCGCAGGATGGTGAATTCCGGCCCCAGCTGGGCGAGCAGGGCGTGGTACTGCTCCGCCGTCCTCCTGCTGGCCGCCGAGAGTCCAGTGGCTGCGGCAATGACCTCGGGCAGTGGGGCCAGGCTCTGGAAGGGCTTCCTCCCGGGCGGTTTCCCCTCCGGCCTGTCGGTCAGCTCCCAGACCCGGTGCTGCACGCCGATGGTGATCTTTTTCCCGCACACCGGGCACTTTCCCCCCAGCGCCACAGTCTCCTGGGGTTCCAGCCTGACCTGGCAGTTCCGGTGTCCGTCCAGGTGGTACTTGCCCTCCTCCGGAAAAAACTCAATCGTCCCCCCAAAGCCCTCCCCGGTCTGGATGGCACGGGCCATCTCTGAATAGGACAGGCCGGTATCCAGCAGGTTGGCCTCCCTCCCCAGCTTAGCAGGGGAATGGGCGTCCGAGTTGGAGACAAGGGTAAAGCGGTCAAGGGCCGAGACCTGCCAATTCATCGGAGGATCGGAGGACAGCCCCGTCTCCAGGGCATGAATCTCCCCCGTCAGATCCTCAAAGCACTCCTCAATCGTGTCAAAACCAGAGAACGCCCCAAACAGGGAGAAATGGGGCGTCCAGATGTGGGCGGGGATGAACACTGCCTCAGGACAAGTCTCCAGTGTAATCTCCAGCAGGTCCCGGCTGTCCAGGCCCAGAATGGGCCGTCCGTCCGAGTGGATGTTGCCGATGGCCTCCAGCCTGCGGGAAAGGCGTTCCGCCTCCTCCAAACCGGGCAGAAGGATGACATTGTGGACCTTGCGGGTCTTGCCGTTCTTCTTGTAGATGGAGCTGATCTCCCCTGTGACAACAAAGCGGGGCGCTTCCCTCTGCCCCGCTGCCTCCGCAGGCAGGCGCAAGTCTTTGCGCAGTACGTAAAGCCCCTCTTCCGCCGGCACAAAGGCCTCCTTGAGCTCCTTTCGCCAGGCCGGATGGGTGAAATCCCCCGTGCCTACCAGGGTGATGCCCTTTTGGGCAGCCCAGAGATCCAGATGTGGGGCGTCGCAATCCCGGCTGGTGGCCCGTGAGTATTTGGAGTGGATATGCAGGTCAGCGATATACATGGTCTCCCCCGTTAATCATTGATCGTTTTCATTCTACCACAGCGGCGGGGAAGTTGTCAGCGCACCCCTCCACAAATTAGAGTCAGGGCTGCTCCACCCCCCGGGGTAATGTCCAGACAGGCCGGATACCATGCTGAAGCTCCAACCACGCAAAGATGCCCTGCCTCACTTCCGTGAGACAGGGCATCTTTGCCGTTGCGCAGCGCCTATACCCGCTGCTATTCCGCCGCCTTCATGGAAACGGCGTCCTTGAGCCCATGCGTAATGAGAAGGTAGGCGGACGCCTCCGCCAGAAACTCGGTGATGGTCGGCCTGTTCTTCTCATCGAGCCCCGGTCTTGTACAGATGGGCATGTTTCCGCCAGAGCTGTTCCATGCTTTGTCAAGCGCCATTCTGGCCGCACGCTCTACACTTTGCCAGGTCACGTCAAACCTGCCGGCAACCTCCCGATAGAGGGCGGTTGTGCGCATCAGTCCGGAGACGGGCTTCTCTGTGCAGAGCATCAGCATCTCGGCGAAATAGAGAAATCCCACCATGCCGGGAGAAATGGAACAGGCCCGCAGCAGATCCCAGGTAAATTGCGTCCTCTCAGCAAATGTATATTTATCCATATAGGCTTGCGACATTTGCATCAGCAGGTTGGCTTGCATGGTGATCTCCCTTCATCTGTTATTTATCCATATAAATACCATAGCATACCTGCCGAAGTTCTATTGCGTCGATTATCGACTATTTTAATCTTTTGATGTCGATAACCCTGTAAAACAATCGTTTTATTCTACAAATTATCCCCTTTTTCTCTCTGATACAGGACTCATCCCCCTTCCGCGACGATTCTCTTCCTGCGGCGATCAATACGCATGTCAAAGCGGATGCCATACGGTAAATTGAGGTTTTCACCCCCTGTTCCACTGCATCCGCCCTGAATCATCTGCACCTCAGGTTACCGCTTCCCGTCTCCGTCCTGAGATATTGGCGCCTGTTATCGTCCGGCGCTTATCTCGTTAGTAGTATCCCTTTATACCTGTCTCCCGGTCAAAGGGCCTCGACCTTTTCCACGACTGCCGCCAGGAATTCATTCTTCCTTCGATAAAAACTGGCCCTGCTTACAGGCATCCTCTCTTCAAACGCCCTAGAACTGCTTGCGCCCTCGCCCAAACAGCTCCTCCAAACCGCTTCGCGCAAAATGGCTGCCCTCTGGTCATTCTGCAGGTCCTTTCCAACCTCATCCCACGCCGCTTCCACCGCCTGAGTTACTATTGCAATGTGCCCCTGTTCCAATCTGCTGAGCCGCTCGGAGACAGTAAGTGTCTCATGCTCCCATCCCTCCTGCCGCTCATCCGGAGGGGGCAGGGAGCCGTGCAGAATCTCCTCCCGCTTCTGTGCCAGATTCTCCTGATAGCGTTTATACCGCCGCACCAATTGGATTGCCAGTACCCGGCTGTCCCGGTCAAGTGAAGGCAACGATCTCCCCCCGTTTTTATTGGTCATTTCAACGGATAATACTGCGCCCCCTCCTGCTGCCAACAAAAGCCGCAGAACTCCGCCCCCCACCGGCAAAACACACTCGCCGCGTCATCCGCAGCACTGTCTCCACTATTTTGCCCTTCCGCTCCTCTCAGACCCCCGCCTCCGTCTCCACCACTGTAGCCTGCACAGAGACGTCCACCGCTGGCGCCTCCGCCGTCCAGGCCGACAGCGCTCCGCTGTTGTTGTAGATCACGATGGGGGAGG
>JAHZEH010000070.1:3725-8504 GCA_019421925.1 Clostridia bacterium | reverse complement strand
GCCGGGCATCCCGCACAGATGGGCCTCAGCGCCTCAAGGGGCCAGGGATGCTCCTGCCGCGCACTCTCCCGCCCATGGCAGGGCGCGGCGAAGAGCTCGCCCATCTCCTGAAACACGCTCCCGAACTCCCTCAGCCTCTCCCCCGTCATCTCCCGGAGCCGGTGCAGATACTCCTGCCGGTTGCGCTCCCTTCTCAGGGAGGCGTTGACGAACCGGCCGATATGGGCGAGGGCCCTGGCGGGTACAACCAGGAAAAGCCCCGCCGATAGCAGCCCGTTGAGCAGGGGCATGGCGTCTCCCCTGCTGTACACCGTCATAGCCGCGGCGGCCATAGCATAGCCCGCAGCGCTCCCCGCCTTACCCAGCCGGTGAAGCCCGCCTGCCACCAGACCGCACAGGCCGAGCTGCGCAATATAGCTCCCCTTTCCCCCAATGGCCAGCATAACCCCCAGGGCGATGCCCGTAGAGCCGCCCGCCCCGGCGCCGCCTGTGACAGCCAGCATCATGGTCATAACGCCGCCCAGGATGCAGGGCAGAGACAACCCGTAGACCTCCGCTTCCACCATGCCCAGCAGCAGCGTGCCCGCCGCAATGCACAGGGAGATAACCTCCTCCTCGCTGAGCAGCTTACGCAGCCGCAGCGACTTGGCCGTCTCCACCGCCCCGGCATATACCCCTGTCAGCAGCAGGGCGCAGGCCGCGCTGAGACAGCCCAGCAGACCGTCCAGCGGGGAGACAGAGCGCATGGCAAAAAGGGCCACCAGCTCGCCCAGCAGTACCGCCAGAAGCACCTGACGGCGCACCACCCGCCCGGACAGGCGGGAGAAGCCCCAGGCGGCAAAGGAGAACACCGTCAGAGAGAGCACGGTATCCCAGGCCAGGCAGCTGATCACCCCGGCGAGGCACCCCAGCAGCGCCGAACTGGGAAGGCCGAACCTACAGGCCGCAGCAGCGGCGGCCGGCGCAACAGGCATGAGCCAGTCGGGCAGAGCCGCCCGCCCGGCGGCGGCAAAGGCAAAAAAGATACCTCCATGCATCAGAATTTCCCGCACCGCAGGCATATGAAGGGCCTTTTTCACCGATTTTGTTCCATCCCGCATACTATACACGCTCCCCTTCCCATGATGACAACAGAGTGTGATACCCTCAGTGGACAGGGGGAAACCCGCAGACCCCACGGGGCCGGTTTACGGCAGTTTCAACGCGCGGGCACGCGATTCAGGACATAGGCCCGCAACGCGGAAGAGGCCAAATCAGCCCCCCGAGGCGTATCACCCCTTGTCCACTGAGGGTAAATACATTGTAATCCCTGTCCCACGCGAAAAAGGTCAAGCCCTGCCCGAAAAAAAGCGCGATTTATAACCCTGTGCCCTGCCAATTTTCTTCGCAATTTACGCTGGAAATACTGGACGCACTGTGCTATAATAAATAAGCTTGCTCCCGTAGCTCAGCTGGATAGAGTGTCAGACTCCGACTCTGAAGGTCGTGGGTTCGAATCCCGCCGGGTGCGCCACCAGGCTGAGCCTGGACGCAATTCGCGTTCCGGGCTCAGTTTTTTTTTGCCTGTTCGCCCGCGTTTATGACAGGGTATCTTTTTTATCAACACTTCCCAAGCACAAAAGCCCCTAAAACAGGGGCTTTTTCTTGTAGTCGGAGGTTCTTTTTCTTCCTCATCAATATGTTTTTTCAGACAAAATACTGCATTAATACTGTTTTTATCTCTTTTTATCGCCTCAAAAGCAGCTCCAATTCAGATATTTTCTTCTCCAGCTCGTCCGTCCTAAACGCCCCCAAGATAGCGTTACAGGCCAGAATAATGCGTTGGCCGCCTTTGGCTCCAACTCGTCATTAAACACCCTATATTGGACGCCCTGCGCACCTCCCCCGGGCCGGCTTCATCCGCCGTCCCACCGGTTTCCGCTCTTCTCTGGCCGTGCCGCCGCCCGTTTGGGGAATACGCTGGCCGCTCAGGTTCCCACTGGCTCAGGCTGATCCCTCCTAATTCACAGCAGAAGCTTTTCCCGGCCGCCCGGATGACAATAAAAAGGCCCCGGCAGGTCTTCCTGCCGGGGCCGATAACAGGGGAGATTATTTGCCGGCGGCCTGTGCGGCAGCGGCGCCGGCGATGATGCCGGAATCGGTGCACAGCAGCTGGGCGCAGCCCGACACGTAGCACTGGTTGAAGTACTTGCCGTTGATCAGCTCACCGGCGGCGAAGAGGCCGGAAATAGGCTGGCCGGAAGCGTTCAGCACCTGGTTGTCATCATTGGTCCGCAAACCGCCCAGAGTGCCCATCGTGATGGTCTTGATGCGCAGGGCATAGAAGGGACCTTCGCCCACGGGAACCAGCTTGTATGCAGCCTGACCGAAATCGGTATCCTCGCCGGCAGCGCACATTTCGTTGTAGCGGGCCACCTGAGCAGCCAAAGTGTCCGCATCCATGCCCGTCTGGGCAGCCAGATCCTCCAGGGAGTCGGCCTTATAGATGTTCTTGCCGTCCACGCGACCGTCATTCTCGATCAGCTCGATGGCGTTGGGCAGACTGTCGTGAGTATAGATGGCGAAGATGGCGCCGGTTTCCTTCATGGCCTTGGCGTAGTCAATGGAGCGGGGGCCGTAGAGGGAGCTGGTGTTGGTGCAGCGCTCTCCGTTGCCGTTGACCACGAGATGGAGATTATAGTCGATCATGCCGTTGAGCGTGTTGGGGAAGTAGGTCTGGTAACCGCCTACGTCTACGCCGTTGGCCAGATCCATCCACCAGCCGTTCTCATAGACAGCAGCGCCCAGGGCTTCGGCCATGATGATGCCATCGCCGGTATTGCCCATATTGGCGGTGGTGTAAGGCAGAACCCATTCCTGGGGAAAGTCAGGGCAGAAGCGCTGCATCAGTTCGGGGCTGGCAGCCCAGCCGCCGCTGGACAGGACAACACTCTTGGCGTTGACAGTCAGCTTGGAGCCATCCTTACGCTCACAGAGAACGCCGGTGATGTTGCCAGCGCCGTCGGTGAGGATTTCAACGGCGGGAGTGTTGTAGTAGATAGAGAAGTTATCCTGCTGATTGAGGTAGTTGATGCCGTTGACGATGTGGTCGGCACCGGCAGCTTCGCCGTCAAAGGGACCGGTACGCTCGGCGGGGAAGAACCAGTAGCCGATGCCGTCGGCAAAGTTGGTGGGGTTGGGGTTCAGGGCTACGCCGTGGTTGTTCAGGAAGTCCACATCAGAGGCGGAGCGATGGAGCATGGCGCTGATGGCAGCGCGGTCGATCTCTTCGGTTTTCACCGAAGCTTCCTGCTGGGAGTAGAAGGACTGAACGAAGTCGTCGGCAGTCATGGTGAATCCGGCGGAGAGCTGAGTTTCAGTCTCAAAGGCCGTGATGAATCCGCCCGAGTACTTGGAAGAACCGCCGGCAGCGCCCATCTTTTCCACGGCCACCACGGTGGCTCCCTGATCCAGGGCGCTCATGGAGGCGGTGACGCCGGCCAGGCCCATGCCCACCACTACCACATCGGCGGTGGCAGTCTCATCGGGCTGAGGCTGGGTGTTCTTCTGCTGCAGGGCGGAGATATCGCCGCCGGCCTGCTCGCAGGCGTCGGTGACGGCGTTGATGACGGCCCGGCTGGTGAAGGTCACCGAGGAGACGACGTCCACGGCCAGAGACTGGGTAGCCAGGATCTGGGCGGGGATCTGCTCCAGGGCGGCATCGGCAATGTTGCGGGTCTCACCGTGTTCCAAAACCTGAATGTCGGTGATGGCATCCTCACTGAAGGAGACGGCCACCTTTACGGTGCTGCGGATGCCCTCTGCCTCACCGTTGTAAGTGCCGGGGGTGAAGGTCGTGCCCTCAGCCACAGGTTCAGCAGGATTGCTGGACTCGGCAGGAGCGCTGGGCTCGGCGGGGGCGCTGGACTCGGCGGGGTTGCTGGCGCAGGCTGCCAAGGACAGCAGCATAGCCAGGGACAACAGAACTGCGAGAATTCTCTTTTGCATGGTGCAAACATCTCCCTTTCAAAAAATCATCACAAAAGAGCCCTATCTTTTATGATATTTTATTATCGCACACGGAATTTTGCTTGGCAATAGCAGTGTTTTGCATAAAAATACTATGAAGTGAATAAAACTGAAAAAACTGCGCTGAGGAAAAAGCCGGAAGCAGAAAAGAAAAGCTGCGAAGCCGCTCCGATAAAAAAACGGCCTTCGAAAATTATGTATGAGAGGCTTTTTGAGCTCTTTATTTGAGGGGGAGGCAATCCCCCTGCAAACCCCGGGGCGTCCCGTCATCCCTGTCCCGCCATCTCCTGAGCTGCCCGAAATAGAGCCCCATCCCGAGCCCTCCGGTGATGATCTCAGCCAACGGAAAAGCCAGCCAGCAGTAGTTCAGGCCCAGATGGGAAAACGCCCAAAAGAGGGGAATCAGACAGAATATCTGCCGGGTCAGTGAGAGCAAGACGCTTGAGCGGGCGTCCCCGATCGCCTGGAAAAAAACGGGCGTCATGAGGGACAGCGCACCGGGTATAAAGCTGGCCCCTATGATTCGGAAGGCCACCCTGCCGGCCTCCAGCACCTCCCTATCGTGTGAGAATAGGCCGATGAGCCGGTCCGGGATCAGCTCAAAGCACAGCACGCCTATGACCATGAGCCCGGCAGACAGAAGGAGTGAATCGTTCATAACCCTCTTGCAGCGGTCATAGCTTCCGGCGGCGTAGTTGTAACTGAGCACCGGCACGATGCAGGTCTCAAGGCCCATCAATGGAATGAAAAAGAAGGTCTGCAATTTATAGT
>JAHZEH010000070.1:0-3715 GCA_019421925.1 Clostridia bacterium | reverse complement strand
CCATCGGAAAACCCGGCGAGGATGACGTTGAGCGCCACAATATAGACGGTGTAGAGGGACTGCATGAAGATGGAGGGATAGCCCAGCCCGTAGATCTGCCCGGCATACCTGCCCATCTCCCGGAGCCTGGGGGGCCTGCGGATCCCCTTGATCCCAACGATAGCCGCGGCGGCGGTTTGCCCCAGCACCGTGGCAATGGCCGCGCCCGCCACGCCCATCTCCGGCAGGGGTCCATACCCGAAGATCAGGATGGGGTCGAGGATCATATTGGTGGCCGCACCCGCCACCTGCGCGATCATGGGCAGTTTCATATTGCCGCCCGCCTGGTGTACCTTGGTCCAGATGCTCTCCAGAAAGAGGCCCAGGCTCCCCGCACACACGATTGTCCCATAGGTTACGGCATATTCTACCGCCTCAGGCGATCCGGCGGAAGTTCTGGCATACGGCTCCATAAAAAGCACCGAAACGATGGAAAACAGGGCCCAGCTGGCCGCCGCCAGCACCATCCCTGTACCCGCGGTTCTGTCCGCAGCCTCCCTGTCCTTGAGCGCGTACATACGGGCCATATGGGTGTTTACGCCCACGCCCGTCCCGATGGCCAGCGCGCTGATGATAAGCTGAATGGGAAAGACCACGGAGAGGGCGGTGAGCCCCGCGCCGGAGTACTTCCCCACAAAATAGCTGTCCACAATATTATACAGCGCTTGAATCAGCTGGGCGAACATAACCGGCGGCGCGATGCGCAGGAGGATTCTCCAGACGCTCTCCGTGCCGAAAAACTGCTCGTCCGCAATAGGTTTGTCTTTCACTGCTTTGGGCATCCCGCAGTACCTCTTTCGCCCATCTCGTTTCAGGTTGCCGATGAACCATTGCAGTATAGTGAAATCCCGGGTTGCTGTCAATCTTACGGCGGAAAAATTGTGTAAAACTGACCCCCTCATTCCATCCGCAGATGCACGGGCACAGGTTCCCGCGCCCACAGCTCCCCCTCCCCCACACGGCAGTCCACCGCCAGCAGCCGCACCCCCGCTCCGGCGGCCTCCCGAAGGGCCTCCCCGAAGGCGGGGTGCGTGGCGTCGTTGGGGGCGATACAGCGAACCCCCTCCATCTGGACGACGAAGAGCAGGCAGGCCATCCGCCCCGCCCTGGCCAGGGCGGTCAGCTCCTTGAGATGTTTGACGCCCCGCCCGGTGGGCGCGTCCGGAAAGAGGGCCTGTCCCTCCCGCTCCAGAGTGCAGCCCTTGACCTCCACAAAAACGTCCCCCTCCTCCGTCTCCAGCAGGAAGTCCAGCCGTGAGGCGCCGTGCCGGTGCTCGGGGATGATCCGCCTTGTCCCCGGAAAAAGAAGGGGGAGGTACTCGGCGGCCACCCGGTTGGGGGCCTGGCTGTCAATATTGATCAGCCTCTCCCCCTTATACACAGCGATCAGGTCAAAGCGCGTCTTTCGGGGCGATCCCTCCGGCGCAGCGGTCAGCACCACCTGGGCCCCGGGGAGCAGGAGTTCCCTGCACCGGCCCGTGTTTTTGACATGGCAGTCCTCCGCCTCCCCGCCAATCTGGACCCGGGCGATAAAGCGGTTGGGCCGGTCTATAAAAACACCCTTCAGGGTGTTTGGGTATCTCATCGCACGCTACTCCATCTCGTTGCGCAGCATCTCAAAGAGGGCGGCAACCTCCTCGTCGGACAGGGTCACTCCCTTGCCCATCTTCTCATGGCCAGGGGCCCACTCCCGCAGGTCGTACTTTGGCTCCCGCCCGTTCCAGCTCACCCGGTTCAGCTCCTTGGTCCACCCGCGGGAGGACTCTGAAAGGGTCCCAATATGCTTGACGATATCAAACTGAATGCTCTCCGCCATATTTCCACTCCCTTGGCTGTAATTGGACGGGGCCCGGCCCATCCGCGCCGGGCTTATTATAGCAGAGTTGCCCCTCCCCTCCAAGGGCGGCGCACCCTTTAGTTTCCAAACACCCCGGCAGCCCGCGCCATGTTCTCCATGACGGGCACCCCAAAGGGACAGCGCTTCTCGCAGCCCCCGCACCGGACGCATTCCCCGGCATGGTGCTGCAGGGCCCGGTAGTGCTCCCGTACAGTCTCGGGCACCATTCCCTGAGCCCTGGTCAGATTGAGGAACTTGGTGACTGCGGCCACATCAATCCCCTTGGGGCAGGGGGCGCAGTGGCCGCAATACATGCAGTGACCCTGCCAGCTGATCTTGGGGAGGGCGGCAAAGGCGGCGGCATAATCCCGTTCGGACTCGTCCGCCTCCTCGTAATCCAGGCTGGCCTGGAGCTCTTCCCGGGTTTTCGCCCCAGCCAGAACTGTGGCCACAGCCGGCCTGGTGAGAGCGTAGTGGATGCACTGTTTGACGGTCAGCGCCCTGCCCGCCGGGGAGAGCGCCCCGTCCAGCAGGTCGCCGCCGCCGAAAGCCTTCATGACGGTGATACCGACCCCCAGGCGCTGGCAGGTCTCATAGAGCGCCTCACGGTCCTTGTCCATATTGAGCAGAGGGCCCTCATAGCTCTCATCCGCCCAGAGGTTCTCGCAGTCCTCATCCCCGGGCAGCAGGTCGTAGCAGGGGTTGACGCTGAACATGAGCACCTCGATAAGACCGCTGTTCACCGCCTCCAGCGCCACGATGGGGTTGTGGCTGCTGATGCCCACGTGCCGGATTCTCCCCGCCGCTTTGAGCTCCTGAGCATAGGCCATGACGGGCCCCTTCGCAATGGTGTCCCAGGTCTCCTTCGAGTCCACATAGTGGATCATGCCTACGTCAATATAGTCTGTGCCTATCTGCGCCAGCATGTCCTCAAAGGAGGCCTTCACCTCATCAATCCTCCGGGTACACTCATACTGCCCCTCCTTCCAGATGGTGCAGAGGTGGGCCTGGAGGATAAATCCCTCCCGCCTACCGGCAAGGGCCAGGCCCACATTTTTCCGCATTCCCGGCTCCGGGCTGTACAGATCCATGTAGTTCACCCCGGCAGCGATAGCCATATCCATCATCTCCCGGGTAAAAGCCCCGTCCTTTCCCACAAATCCCTCGCAGCCCAGGCCGATCTCGCTGACCTCCAAGCCCGTTTCGCCCAGTTTACAATAGCGCATGTTCTTTTCTCCTCCGGTTGTTTCATCCCCCTGGGGGGCTGTCACAGGGAGCATAGCACTGAAAGCCCACTCTCAGTCAAGTGAGCCTTAAAAAATTCCTATCTTTATATTTCTCCGTTAGAGTTGGGTCCGGACGTTTATTCATATTTTGACGCGGCAACAGCCGTCCTCTTCCATGAAGACCTTCCTATTCCTTGTTCATGCTCCATTCCTCCCTTGCATTGTGTCACAGTGCGGCGCGCCCGGCCTGGGAATCCTGCCCTGCCCGGGGAATCTTTACGCCGTCTTAATCTCCGGCCAGCCCATCTTAATCTCATCTAAATGAATGGAATGATATTCTGACTGTAATGCATCAAAGGAGTGAGACGAATGATTGAGTTTCAAGGCGTATATAAAGCCTATAAAAACAAGTCCGTACTGGTCAACATCAACCAAACCATTGAGGACGGGGAATTCTTTGTCCTGATCGGGGCCAGCGGCTGCGGAAAAACAACCCTTCTCAAACTCATCAACAAACTGAACGCCATCGCCCAGGGGGACGTCCTCATCGACGGCCGGTCCGTCCGCAAAATCCCGCTGGCCCAGCTTCCCAAGAGGATGGGTTACGTGGTCC
>JAHZEH010000007.1:20918-23621 GCA_019421925.1 Clostridia bacterium | reverse complement strand
CGCGGCGGCAACGTCCGGCCTCAGGGCCCTCCCCGCGGCGGCAACGTCCGGCCTCGGGGCCCTCTCCACGGCGGCAACGTCCGGCCTCGGGGCCCTCTCCACGGCGGCAGCCTGTCTCTTCCCCCCCCCAGCCGATGTTCCGGGTTCTTCCGCAAACCATGCCGCGAACTCTGGCGGCCTCCTGCCGCCTGCGCAGTTCATCCATATCATGATCATGAGGATCCATATTATTATCACTCCTTTTGCAGTCCTATTAGTGAGGTGCCTCATAATTTAAGAATACCACCTTTTTATTCCCTGTCAAGCATTTTATTTCGGTACCTTATTACTTTGCTCAAAAAAGAATCTCCAAATCTATCCAACCCACTAATTTCGATCCTTTCCCCCTTGCATTTTCTTCAAAGCTTGATATAATATAGACGTCGATTGAGCAAAATGTTCTTATTCGACCAAATGGTCAACTTTATAGATAGCACGGGATAAATCCCTGCCATAAATTTTAGATTTGGAGGTTTCAAAAATGTACAACAGCAACCTCAACGCCCTCAACATGATGCGCAAGGAGCAGTATGACCTGGCAAAACAGCTCAGCCAGGAGAAGCTGAACGCTTCCGTCCTCGCGGCGGCAAACTGCAACGCCCTCAGTATGATGCGCGAGGAAGAAATTCGCCGCGTTCAAGACGCCCAGGCCGCGGATCAGGATGCGGTCCGCGCCTTCGCCGCCTGACCGCAAAGCAAAAGAGGCCCCCATGGGGGCCTCTTTTGCTTTGCGTTATAATCACCGCGCGAGAATCCAGTTGGCAATATCCTCGACGACCTGTCCCTCCACCTGTCCGGGCGCGTTATACTCGACGACCGTGCCTGCGTGCTCCCCGCCCGACTTCATGAAGAGGTGGTTGAGGCCGGGATAGGAGCGATAGGTAACTTTTCCATCCAGGTCGCCCAGGATCTCCTTCCAGCCCTCAAAGTCCCGTTCCATGCTGACCTGGAAATCCGCCTCCCCCTGCAGAATAAGCAGGGGCAGACCCGCCTGCCTGGCCAGCCCGGTGCTGTCAATGTCCTCCATGCGGCGCAGGTAGAATGCGGGCATACCGAAGATGAGAGTATCCAGCTCGTCGTCTCTCAGCTCCGCCATGCCTTGGGCCTTCTGGACCTCTGCCGCAATCTGTGCCTCATATTCGATACGCTGGTCCTCCGGCAGGCCGGCTATGGCGTCCCTATTCTGGTCGGTCACAATCTCCCACAGCTTCCGCGGGGAGCCCGCCAGGATGATTCCTCCCGCAAATCCGCCCCCGCTCTGTTCGATGAAGTAGGGCGTGAGCATGCCCCCCAGACTGTGTCCCAGGCAATAAACCGAGGAGATGGATGCGTTCTCCTTCAGCGTCTTCAGAGCCTCCAGCACGGAAGCGGTATACTCCAGGTCTACGGTATACCGGCCTGAGAAAGCCTCCGGATGGGCGTAGCTCATCTTATCGTAGCGGATGGAGGCCACGCCCCGGGCCGCCAAGCCATAGGCAATATCCCGGAAGGGCTTGTTGGCACCGATGGTCTCATCCATATCTGAGCTCCCTGAGCCCTGCACCAAAACCACCGCCGGGAACGGACCCTCCCCGGCGGGCAGGGTGATGGAACCGCTGAGAGTCAGTCCCTCCCCCACATCCAGGGCGACAAGCATTTCCGTCACACCCTCAGGCAGCGTCGTGGCCTGGGGCTCGGATATCCCCTCCATGCTTGCGATCTGCAGAAACAACCCCGCAATTTCGCCCGCTCCATTGAACGTACAGCTAAAGAGCACCTCTCCTCCCTCGTGCTGGCAGAGGAGCTGGGCGACAACGCCCTCCCCCTGGCCGGCCGCCTCCGAGTCGGTCAGGGACTGCCACCGCCCCACTTGGGCCACGACGCTCTCCCAGCCCTGCTGGAGCTGCCCGGCTGTGAGTGCGGCCTTCAGTTCCGGAGAGAATCGCTCCACAAGTTCCTCCGATTGTCCCTCCCGGATGGCGCGCAATATCCTCTCCGCCTCCGTGACAGCCGCGTCACCCTCCTCCTCGGAGAGTTCGGGCCGGGCGGAACCGGCGGGAGAGGGCGTGGGCGCTGCCTCGGGTGCGGCGCAGCCCGCCAGAAGCAACAACGCGAGCAGCAGGCAAATCCATTTGACAGACAATTTCATAGGGTCACCCCCTTTCTCCGTAAAGAATACCACAGGCCGCACGAAAACGCCATTTGCAACATTCACCCGCCCCCTGATTCGCACCATTCAGTAGGGGGTGCCCCTGCGGGGATAGGGCTTGGGCTCATCCGTCTGTTCCAACAGATAGTCAATGCTGGTATTGTACAGGCGCGAGAGCTTGATCAGAATTGAGATGGGAATGTTCAGCTTTCCCAGTTCATAATCGGAGTAAGTCGTCTGGTGAATTTGCAGGATTTGCGCAATATCTCTCTGCGTCAAGTCGTTGTCCTCGCGAAAATTCCGAATACGTTTGTACAAATGGCTCACCTCAACCAAGAGTATGCCGAAAGAGAATATCCCTTATTGATTTTTAAGGGATATTCCATTAAACTCTAAGTGAACAGATTCATCATTTTTGGTTTCATTCGGGGGAAGATGCCATGAAAAATACAGAAACAAATGTAATTTTTTCCATTGTAGCAGAGCAGAACAATGTGACCCCTGAAACCGTCCGCGAGGAAATCGCAAAGGCGATC
>JAHZEH010000007.1:11829-20908 GCA_019421925.1 Clostridia bacterium | reverse complement strand
CCCAATATACAGGCCCGTTTACGGTTGATGTTCCCCAACGGCGTCCCGGATCCCGAAAAATTTATGTCCGCAGTAGCCGACCTCATCCGGAACAGCTTTATGGATTCTTAATCCCTTTCAACAAATACAAAAGGCCGGCAGCTTTCGGAGAATTCTCATAAATGCTGTCGGCCTTTTTATTTTTCAGTTCGTATCCTAACGCTCCAAGTCTATCCCTTTAAAATCAGCCTGCCGGAGGCTCTCCCCAATGCTGCGGGAGTCGGCGCCTGCAAGAAGTTTCCCCCGGTTGGCCGTCGCTTTTTCAAAGGGCAGTAAGCTGATCGGCCCGAAGACGCACCCTCCCTCGCATACCATGCCCTCGACGAGCGTCTCGGGGAGCTTCCCGTTTTGCAGGAGCAGCAGCGCCTTCCGGCACTCCGCCGCGCCGGCACACTGGGCGCAGGAGACATATTCTTCCGCCCGGACATCGCCGTCCAGCAGGACGGTGACGGTGGAGCCAGCCTCATAGGGGAGCTGGATGGAACCCCGCTCATTCAGCGCCTGGATGACCGCGCCCGCCACTCCGCCGCTGCTTGCAAAGCGTTTGGCATGGATGGACGCCTCCTGGGGCGCGTCCTCGCACTCCTCCACCACAATCCCTTTGGCCTCCAGCATCGCGAGAATTTCGTCAAAGGTCAAAACATAGTCAATATCGCCCGGTTTATCGCTGCGCAGCGCCTCGCTCTTTTTGGCTGTGCACGGCCCGATGAACACCGTCACGCCGTCCTCATGCAAATGTTTGACGTAGCGGGAGATGGCGTTCATGGGGGAGGTGGTGTGGGAGATAAACTCCGTGAGCTTGGGGTAGTGCTTGTGAATGAGGTTGAAAAAGGCTGGGCAGCAGCTTGTCGTCATCTTACCCCCACGGGCGAGCACCCCGGCCAGCTCCTCCGCCTCATGCTTGGCCACGGCGTCCGCCCCCAGCGCCACCTCATAGGCCCCGGCAAAGCCCAGGGCCACCAGGGCGTTTTTGAGCTTGCCGATGGTGCCTTTGGGGCCAAACTGCCCCTCCGCCGCCGGTGCAACCACTGCGTAGACAGGTTTCCCCGACAGGATATCCGCAATGACGGGCAGCATAAAGGACCGGTCGGCCACCGCGCCAAAGGGGCACTCCCGCACGCAGGAGCCGCACTCAATGCATTTGCTCTCGTCGATGAGGGCCAGCCTGTCCTCGTTCATGGAGATAGCGCCCACAGGGCAGCTCCGTTTGCAGGGGCGCTGGAGGTCGGCGATGGCATTGTAGGGGCAGGCCTTGGCGCACCGGCCGCACTCCACGCACAGGTCGTAGTCAATGTGGGCCTTGCGTCCAATGCGGGAGATGGCCTTCTTGGGGCAGACCTCCATGCATTTGTGGGCCAGGCAGCCCTGGCAGTTCTCCGTGACCTGGAAACGGTTGATGGGGCATCCCTCACAGGCGGCGGCGATGACAAAAATCACATCGCTGCCCGGGTTGGTGGTTGCGGTGGGAGTCTGGCCCATGGCCAGGCGCACCCGCTCCTTGAGAATCTCCCGTTCTTTATAGACGCAGCAGCGGAAGTTGGCCCTGTAGCCGGGGATGATCTGCCGGGGGAAGGACTCATATGTCCCGTCGAGATCCCCTGCAAAGGCGTGCTGCGCCACAAGGCGGAGCACCTCCTGCTTCATGGAATGAACCGTGGTGTTGGCTTGCATGGCGTACTCCTTATATTTTAGTAAAACCGGCCCTCAGCGGGCAAGGGCGGCCGCGCGGTTTCACGGCCCGCCGCCCCCTGTCCGCTGAGGGGATCCTCTGTGGTAAAATCGGCGCTTTCAAATATTGCAGACAAATCCCCCTCTCTTGCGCTATAATTGTAACCAGGGAATATATGCAGCCGCATAGAAATGGGGAGGGGTATGTATGAATCATAACAAGAAAGAAAAATTATCCGCCTGGCTCTCCGGCATGGGCAGGATCGCCATTGTCGCGGTCCTCATCATCGGAGAGCTTGTATTGATGGGCTTTGTTACCTACTGGCTCAAGGGCTCCGTACCTTATGCCAGCAGCCTGCTCAGTCTGGCCGGTCTCCTGGTCGCATTCTACCTGATGAACAAGCCGGGCCCGGCGGCGGATAAGATCGCCTGGATCCTCATTGTCTTGGTCATGCCCGTCTTTGGCCTGTTCCTGTATCTCGCCTGGGGACGCGTCAACATCAACCGCCGGGAGCGGGGCGCCATAGAGGCCGCTTTCGGCAGGGGGGGCGAGATGCTGGTACAGGACAAATCCGTCCAGACGGCCATGGAGGAGGCACATCCCCTCCCCGCCCGTCACAGCACCTATCTGCGCCAGTGCGGTTTTCCCGCCTTCGCCGGAACGGACACAAAGTATTATACCATCGGCGAGGACCTTTTTGAAGATTTGCTGTTGGATTTGCGCCAGGCGAAAAAAACCATATTTATCTGTTACTTTATTGTGGACGTAGGGGAACTCTGGGACCGGTTCTATCCCATCCTCAAGGAAAAAGCGGCGGCGGGAGTGGATGTGCGCCTGTTCTATGACGACCTGGGCTGCATCTTCACCCTGCCCAAACATTTCCGCGAGACCCTCATGGCGGACGGCATCCAGGTGCAGGTCTTTAACCCCGCCCACCGCTACATCTCCAGCCTGTATCTCAACTTCCGCAACCACCAGAAGATCGTTGTCATCGACAGCAATATCAGCTATACGGGCGGCGTCAACCTGGCGGACGAATACGCCAACATCATCCATCCCCACGGCCACTGGAAAGACACGGGCATCCGCATGGAGGGCCAGGCCACCTGGGGGATGACCGTCCAGTTCCTCAAGATGTGGGACCTGTGCCGCCGGGCGGTCACGGATAATTACGAGGACTACCGCCCCACCGTCACGGGCGGGGACGGCGGTTTCTACCAGCCCTATGCCGACGGCCCCAACAACAACCCCGAAAACCCGGCTGAGGACACCTTCGTGCAGATGCTCGGTCTGGCCCGCAGATACCTTTATATCACCACCCCCTATCTGGTGATCGACGGGCCCGTCATGGACGCCTTCTGCCTGGCCGCCCGCAGCGGGGTGGATGTACGGCTGTACACACCCGGCGTCTCCGATCACGGATATGTGCAGGTCATCTCCCAGCAAAACTATGGCCGCCTGATGAAAGCGGGCGTGAAAATATTCGAATATACGCCCGGTTTTATACATGCCAAGATGGCCGTCTATGACGACGAAGCCGGATTTATCGGCAGCGTCAACCTGGATAACCGCTCCTTCAACCTCCACTATGAAAACGGCGTATTCTTCGCGGGGGGACCCCTCCCCGCCGCCATCTTGGCGGATATACGGGACATCGAGTCCAAGAGCCAGCAGTATACCCTGGAGCGCTGGTCCTCCCGCCCCTGGCGCACGCGGGCCTATGCCAAAGTGCTTGAGGTTCTCTCCCCCATGCTGTAAGCGTGCTGCTGTCAGTGCATAATTAAACTGAAAAACTCCGTCTGCGGGCCGTGCAAAATTTGACTGTGCACGGCCCGCCTATTATAAAATAGGTTATTTGGACAAAAATATGATTTGACAAGCTGTTGCCGAAATGATATTTTATGGGCCGGGCAGGTGAAACCGCCCGCCCCGGCGGAGGAATCGTCCGCCGCCGTACTCGTATTCAGGAGGAAACAATGAAGAACAAATTGCAAAAAGTCACTTCCCTGATGCTCACCGTAGCCATGGGCGCTATGTTCATGGCCGGGTGCTCCAGCAATCAGACCCCTGAGGCCACCCCCACGGCTACCCCGGTCCCCACCGAGAGCGCCGCGCCCCAGGAGACCCCCGTCCAGTCGGCCAACGACCGCTTTGACGTCGTTGTCATCGGCGCGGGCGGCGCGGGCATGACCGCCGCCATTCAGGCCGCCCAGAACGGCGACAAAAACGTGGTGGTGCTGGAAAAAATGAGCGTAACGGGCGGCAACACCACCCGCTCTACCGGCGGCCTCAACGCCGCTGCCACCGCCCTCCAGGCCGAAAGAGGCATCGACGACTCCGTGGAACTGATGATTGAGGACACCATGAAGGGCGGCAAAGAGGTCAACAACCCCGACCTGGTGCGCGTCCTGGCTGAAAACTCCGCCTCCGCTGTGGAGTGGGTCAACTCCATCGGCGGCGACCTGACGGACGTGGGCCGTATGGCCGGCGCCTCTGTGGACCGCTGCCACCGCCCCGCCGGCGGCGCTGCCGTGGGTCCCATGCTGGTGACCACCCTCAACAGCGCTCTCAAGGAGAACGACATCCCCGTCCGCCTCGAGACCACCGCGAAGGAAATCCTGGTGGATGAGACCGGCGCCGTCTGCGGCGTGAAGGTCGCGGATGCCAGCGGCGAGTACACCATCGACTGCACCGCCGTTATCGTCGCCACCGGCGGCTTCGGCGCCAACTCTGAGATGGTGGTGCAGTACAACCCCAAACTGGCCGGTTTCATCACCACCAATCACCCCGGCGCGACCGGTGACGGCATCACCATGGCCACGGCTGTCGGCGCTGCCACGGTGGATATGGACCAGATCCAGACCCATCCCACCGTTGAGCCCACCAGTGCCACCATGTACACCGAGGCCGTCCGCGGCAACGGCGCTATCCTGGTCAACAAGGAGGGCAAGCGCTTCATCAATGAGCTTGAGACCCGCGACGTGGTCTCTGCCGCCATCCTGGAGCAGCCCGAGGCCTACTGCTACCTGCTCTTTGACGAGACCGTCCGCCAGAGCCTGAAGGCCATCGAGGGCTATATCAGCTCGGGCATCATCGTCGAGGGCGACTCCGTGGAGGACCTGGCCGCCAAGCTGGAGATGGATCCCGCCGTGCTCCAGGCCACCCTGGACACCTATAACGGCTACGTGGCCTCCGGCACAGATGCGGACTTTGGCCGCACGGACATGAAAGTCTCCCTGGAGACCCCCAAGTTCTACGCCGGCAAGTGCGCCCCCGCTGTCCATCACACCATGGGCGGCCTCAAGATCGACACCAGCGCCCAGGTCCTGAACGAGCAGGGCTCCCCCATCGCCGGCCTGTATGCCGCGGGTGAGGTCACCGGCGGCGTCCACGGCGCGAACCGTCTGGGCGGCAACGCAGTGGCCGATATCGTGGTCTTCGGCCGCGTGGCCGCGAACAGCGCCACCGCCTATGTCCAGGAGAAGACCGGCTTCACTGAGCGCACCGCTGTGGAGAAGACCGAGGGCGACACCGGGGCCGTGACCCCCGAGGTGGCCGGCAACTTCAAGGACGGCGTCTACACCGGCACGGGCAACGGCATGGGCGGCGAGATTAAGCTGACCGTGACCGTCACCGGCGGCTCCATTGTGGACATCACCCTGGACAGCCACAACGAGACCCCCGGCATCAGTGATCCCGCCATTGAAAAGGTCCCCGCCGAGATTATCCGCACCCAGTCCGTGGACGTGGACACTGTCTCCGGCGCGACCATGACCAGCAACGGCATCATCACCGCCGTGACCGCGGCCATCGAGCAGGCCAAGTAATTGGGAGACGTGTAGGGGATACGGTCGGGGGAACTTTTGAAAAAGTTCTCCCGCACCCCCTCTAAACTTTTTGTAGAATGCAAAAGGGGCGGAATCATCCGCCCCTTTTGTGTTTCTGGGGAACGCCGGGGGAACTTTTGTAAAAGTTCTCCCGCACCCCCTCTAAACTTTTTGTAGAATGCAAAAGGGGCGGAATCATCCGCCCCTTTTGTGTTTCTGGGGAACGCCGGGGGAACTTTTGTAAAAGTTCCCCCGGACCCCTCAAAACTTTTTGTCAAACGCAAAGGGGCGGAATTATCCGCCCCTTTGCGTTTCCGGGGAACGCCGGGGGAACCTTTGAAAAGGTTTCCCCCGAACCTCCTTCTAAACTTTTATGGAATGCAAAAGGGGCGGAATCATCCGCCCCCTTTGTATTTCCGGGGAACGCCGGGGGAACCTTTGAAAAGGTTTCCCCCGAACCCCCTTCTAAACTTTTATGGGATGCAAAGGGGGCGGAATCATCCGTCCCCTTTGCATTCCTAAAAAATCTATTTGTTGGGTTTGAGGCGGTCGATGAGGATCAAAAGCGCCTCCAAGTCCTTTTCGTTTAGCTCTTTTAACCCCTCCCTCACCTTCTGGACGGGGATGGGCTCTGTGGCGTACTCCTCCTGAAAAAACTCCTGGGGCGTGACGCCCAGGTAGTCGCAGATCTGCAAAAACTCCCGGATGGAGGGCAGCGACCGCCCCGAGGCAATCCCCTGGATATAGCTGCGGCTGTGGCCCAGCTCCAAGCTCATCTGATACTCGGAAACGCCCTTCTTTATCCGCAGCTGGGTTAATCTCTCCCGAATGTAGTCTGCCTCCAACCATATCACCGTCCGCCCCCATATTACCAGGTGGACCGCTGGAAACTTCATACACAGCCCGGTTCTTTATGGCCAAGCTCCCGCTGGAATTAGTAATTTTCAGCAGTGCCCCGGAGTAGACTGGTTACAAACTCAGTCCACTTGGGAGGACATCCATGCTTTTAGAAAAAACCACTACCTGCTGTTTCACTGGGCACCGGCCGGAGAAGCTCCGCCTTGGGGAGGAGGAGGTCAAGGGGCTTCTCCGCCGCGAAATTCTCCGGGCTGTGGGAGAGGGCTATGTGACCTTTTTCAGCGGCATGGCCCCTGGAGTGGATCTATGGGCGGCGGAGCTGGTGCTGGAGCTGGGCCGCCAGTTACCCATTCGTCTGGTCTGCGCCCTGCCCTATCCCGGCTTTGGGGAGGGCAACCCCGAGCCCTGGTACTCCCTTCGCCACTGGGCCCTGTACAAGTCCCGGCGGGTCAAGGTAATTTCCCCCGCCTATCACCGGGGTGTTTTTCAGGAGCGAAACCGTTTTATGGTGGACCGCTCCTCCCTTCTCATCGCCCTGTACAACGGCGCGCCCGGCGGGACGCGCAACACTATAGAATACGCCCGCAAGATGGGGATCGCCACCCGAATCATCCCCTCTTGGGTCTCCCCCCATCCCTCCGCCGGGAAAATGAAAAGGGCGGGGTCCCCCACCCTTTTTTAAAGTCCCCTAACGCCGCCTAGTCCACTTCCTCAACCGGCAGCCAGGCGAGGCAATGAATCCGATACCCCTCCCTCTGCCGGTTTACAGCGACGGGCCTGATGATGATATCGGAGGAGATCCGCATATTGCGCCGGCTTATATAGGAGAGTTCCCTTTCAAATTTATGCGCCAGTGTAATTCTGTCGTCCCCATCCTCATAAAAGGAGGTGCATAGACACAACCGCGCCGGCATATGCTCTATGGCGATGCCGCCGGCTCCGCCCTCCTCCTTCCCCAGCGCAATCTGGTAGTCCCCTCCCTCCAGTGCAAGGCCCATCGGAAGATCGTTGCAGTTCAGCTCCAGCCCGCCCGCCGGACAGAGCTGGACCGGAAAAGCGACAGGCGTCAGGTCCTGCCAGATTTGAACCGCCCGGGAGAGCAAGGTATCTTCGCGCAAGTTCCTGCCGCTGCCATATCGCAGAACATATAACTCCGGAGACAGTCCAAAAACAAAAGCGGGCAGGTCCTCCGCTATCCCGCGGACATAGTCCGCCTGCTCGCGGATGCGATCCAGCATGCGGCTCTCCCACCAGATTTTGCGCTTCTGCTGTTCCTCAAGGGGCTTTAGCCTGTCGCCCATCTCCCCAAGATCGCCGTCATCTATATTCAGCAGCTTCCCTATATCCGACAGGGGGATGCCCATTGCATTGTACATGCGCACGAAACGCAGAACCGTCACACAGCGCGAACGGAACATACTGTGCCCGTTGATTTCATTCCTGTTGAATTTTACGATTCCCTGCTTCTCATAATAGCGAACACCCTCCGTTGTAAGATTCAACTGGCGGGCCATGTCCTTAATAGTAAAATCTGTTTTCACAAATTTATGATCCTGCATAGATACCATCCTCTTTTTGTATTTCAGAAAGATTCTATTTGCTCTATACAATACTTAAAAGAACATATTTATCATTTTTTTGCGATTGACAACAAAGTAACTTTATATGTTATGTTGAATATGCGAGCTCGTTTCTATGAGGATATCATGATTCCATCCCAAAGGGAACTGTTTTAAGGAGGAAATGCATGAAACGGATTTTTGCGATGCTGCTGTGCGTTTTGCTGAGTATTTCGCTCGTGGCTTGCGCAGCCCCCGCTGCAAACGATGAGACGGCCCCCACCCCTACGGCTACTCCGGTCCCCACCCAGGCGGGTGAAGTGTCTGAGGAATCCCCTCTCCCCTCTCTCAATCCCGGTGAATACGTCACCAATACCTATGGGCACAACGGGAACGTAACCCTGAAGGTCACCACAGATGCGGCTTCCATCACTGCAATCGAGGTGGTGGAGAGTGCCGAGACGCCTGAAATCGGGAACACAGCCTTCGACCAGCTGATCCCGCGCATCCTGGAAGAACAGAACATCGCTGTGGATACCGTGGCGGGGGCAACCGTTACCAGCAATGCCCTCATCGCCGGAGTATCCGACGCCATCACCATGGCCGGCGGCAAGCTGGAGGACTTCACCAAGGCCCCCGCAAAAGATGACACGCCTGCTCAGACTCTCGAATATACCGCCGACGTAGTGGTCATCGGCTCAGGCGCCGCCGGTCTCTCGGCAGCGATTGAGGCCCGCGCAGCTGGAGCGTCTGTCATCGTATTGGAAAAGCTGCCCCATATTGGCGGCAACACCTATATTTGCGGGGGTTATATCTACGGTACCGGCAGCGCGTATCAGTCCTCCAAAGGGTTCACTGACGACTCCCCTGCCGCGCTTGTTGAGTACTGGCAGGAGCGTGCCGAGGGAATGGCCGACGAGGCTCTGCTGACCTTCGTGGCTGAGAACTCCGGCGATACCATCGACTTCCTTGTGTCCAACGGCGTTGAATTCGGTGATCCCATCGCCTGCGGCACCTCCCCCGTTCTGCGCGGGCTGCGCTCTCCCACTGGCGGCGTGGGCCTGATTATGCCCATTGAAAAAGCCGCCCGTGAAGCCGGCGCTGAAATCCTGCTCAATACGCGCGCC
>JAHZEH010000007.1:10644-11819 GCA_019421925.1 Clostridia bacterium | reverse complement strand
GTTGTCCTGGCCACTGGCGGCTATGATGCCAGCGCCGAGATGCTGGCAGCTTACAGCCCCACTGTCGCGGGCCAGAAGAGCCGTTCTTCCCCCGGAAACATCGGGGACGGCATCGCGATTGCCGAAAGCGTAAACGCGGCGTTCTCCTTCCGGGATGGATATATCGGCACCACCGCAATCCCCGACGTAGGCTATCGCGACCCGATCAACAAGCGTTTCAACAACGTGCTGGCCGTCACCGCTGAGGGCAGCCGCTTTGTCAACGAAGCTGTGGACTATCCCCTCTACCACCGGGCTATGACCGATACGGGCAGCGGCGCATTCTTCCAGATTTTCGACGCCGGGCTGCAGCCCGAAGGGCTCGACAACGCCCTGGCCAGCGGCGCCGCTTTCCAGGGCGCGACCCTGGAAGAACGTGCCGCATCCGCCGGGAGTGACGCCGCGGCGCTCACTGCAACAGTGAACCGCTATAACGAGCTGTGCGAAGCGGGCGGGGACGCGGACTTCGGTAAGTCCGCTGATAAACTCCTCTCCATCGGGGAGCCCCCCTTCTACGCTCTCAAGATCGCGCCCGTCACCATCGGCTCCATCGGCGGTGTGAAAATCAACGTGAACGCCCAGGTGCTCGACGAAAACGGCGCGGAAATTCCCGGGTTCTTCGCCGCCGGAGCGGTGGCAAACGGCGATTTCTTCTATCAGACCTACCCGGCCAGCGGCACCTCGATCTGCATGTCATTTACCTTTGGCCGCACGGCAGGTACCAATGCAGCCGCCTTCGCCCTTAAGTAGGAGCCGGCCAAACTTCACTCCATCCCACGGAAACAAAAAAGGACGGATTTATTCCGTCCTTTTCAGTTTGTTGAGAAAAGGCAAGGGAGGGGCCGAAGCCCCTGTCATCCTCCCCCGCTCCGGCAGCATGAAAGCCTTCAAGGGTTTCGGCCTCCCCAGGTCCCACGGGGCGGATGGAGAAGGCTGTAACCTCAAAAAAGGACGGAATAATCCGTCCTTTTTGTTTTGGGCCTTTATAAAAGCACCCTTCATGTTTTCTATCTCTCCAGCACCCTCGCCAGGAATTCCCGGGTCCTCTCCTGCTTGGGATTGCCGAAGATGTTGGCTGGCACGTCGTCCTCCAGAATGACGCCATCGTCCATGAAAACTACCCGGTGGGCCACGTC
>JAHZEH010000007.1:10162-10634 GCA_019421925.1 Clostridia bacterium | reverse complement strand
AAAGGCCATTTCATGGGTAACAACCAGCATGGTGAGGCCGGTCTGGGCCAGGTCCCGCATGACCAGAAGCACCTCGCCCACCATCTCGGGGTCCAGAGCGGAGGTGGGCTCGTCAAAGAGCAGGGCCTCGGGCTCCATGGCCAGGGCGCGGGCAATGGCCACGCGCTGCTTCTGCCCGCCGGAGATCTGCTTGGGCTTGGCGTTGCAGTATTGGAGCATGCCCACTTTCTCCAGAAACTTCTTGGCGTTGGCCTCGGCGTCCGCGCGGTTGCGGTGGAGCACCTTCATCTGGCCCACGACACAGTTCTGAAGCACGGTCAGGTTGTTGAACAGGTTGAACTGCTGGAACACCATCCCCACCTTGGTGCGATACTGGGAGAGGGTGTGGCGGGCCTGCTGGATGTCCTCGCCGTGGAAGAGGATCTGGCCGGAGTCGGGGGTCTCCAGCAGGTTGATGCAGCGCAGGAGAGTG
>JAHZEH010000007.1:0-10152 GCA_019421925.1 Clostridia bacterium | reverse complement strand
CGATGATGCAGACTACCTCGCCCTTGGCGGCGGAAAAATCAATATCCTTGAGCACCACGTGGTCGCCAAAGGCCTTCTTGAGATGGCGGACGTCAATAACAGAACCGGCCATTATTCCACCCCTCCTTCCGTGACCACGCCCCCGGAGGGGTGCGATTTCATGACGACGGTGCCATGCTTGCCGCCTACGCCGTAGTCGTCCCCCGGCTTGGTGGTTTTGATGGCGGTCCCGGGCATGTTCTGGGAGCCCATGATGGTATAGGAGTCCGGCCCGTCCATCTTGCGCTCAATGAAGAGCAGGATGCGGGTGACTGTGAAGGTCAGGATGAAATAGATGGCGCAGGTGATGGCGAACACCTGGAAATACACCATATAGGTGCCCGCAGCGGACTTGGAGACAAAGAAGAGCTCCGTGGCGCTGATGACATTGAGCACTGAGCTGTCCTTGATGTTGATGACAAACTCATTGCCGATGCTGGGCATGATGTTGCGGATGGCCTGGGGCAGCACCACGCTGGTCATGGTCTGCCAGTGGGTCATGCCGATGGACTGGGCCCCTTCGGTCTGACCCCTGTCCACGGAGATGATGCCGCCGCGGATAATCTCGGACATATACGCGCCCGTGTTGACCGACACCACGAAGATGGCGGCGAACATGCTGGGCATGTCAATGCCGGCGTACATGGCCCCGTAGTAGATGACCATGGCCTGCACGATCATAGGCGTGCTGCGGAACACCTCAATATAGACCACCATAACGGCCCGCACAATTTTGAGCAGGACCCGTTTGAGGAGGTTGTCCTTTTTATGGATGGGAATGGTGCGCACGACTGCCACCAGCAGGCCGATCACAAAGCCGATCACCGTGCCCGTGATGGCGATGAGCATGGTGTTGCCCGCGCCCCGCAGGAAGGCCGGACCGTACTGCTCCAGCAGAAAGCCGATCCAGCCCCAGAATGTTGTCGGCATACTCTCTCAACTCCTTGTCGCTAAAATGGTGGATACCAATGCAAAATCAGGCGCGCCTGCCCGGCGTGCCTGATTTGCAACACTGCCAGCCGAATGGGTTACTCCGCGGAGAGGGGCTGGTTGGCAATGGCCTGGTCCATCAGCTGGAGGCGCTCCTCTTTGCTGATGCCGGCGAGGATCTCGTTGACCTGCTCCACCAGCTCGGTGTTGCCCTTCTTGATGGCCACGGCGATGCTCGTATCCTCGGGGGAGGTCTCAAAGCCCTTGCCCTCCTCGAAGGTGACATAGGTCAGCGTGGGGTTGGAGGCAACCGCGGAGACGGCGCCGGGGCGCTCGGAGATGTAGCCGTCAACCTTGCCGGAATCCACCGCCACGATCATGGCCGGGAAGGTGTCCATAGCGGTTTCCTTGACTACGCCCTCGATCTGGTCGATGACGGTATAGTGAAAAGTATTGAGCTGGCCGGTGATCTTGGCGCCCGAGAAGTCGGCCAGGGAGGTGGCGTTGGCATAGGGACCGTCTTTTTTGACGACGATGCACAGGTCGGACTCATAGTATGCATCGGAGAAATCCACGGTCACAGAGCGCTCAGCGGTGGGGCTCATGCCCGCGATGACCGCGTCGCACTTGCCGGAGTTGACGGAGAGGATGAGCCCGTCCCACTCGGTTTTGACGATAACCAGCTTCTTGCCCATGGCTTCCGCCAGTTTTTTGGCGATCTCCACGTCATAACCGCCGGCATAGGTGCCGTCGCCGATGGCGACTGCGCCGTTGCTGTCGTCCATCTGGGTCCAGTTGAAGGGGGCGTAGTTGCACTCAAGGGCCACGCGGAATTCGCCCTGGGCGCCGGTTTCGCCGTCCGTTTGAGCCTCGGGCGACGCATCGGGCTGGGTATCCGCGCCGCTGCCGCCGGAGCATCCGGCAAAGGAAAACAACATCAGGCCCGCAAGCAACAGGCTGGCCAACTTCTTCATTTGCAATTCCTCCTAATTTCTTGGCGGCAGAGCCGCCAATGTTTGAATAAAAATTACCCTGATGCATGTATTTTCTCAGGTTCTTACGCCTTCGTCAAGTCATATATTCAGAAAATTCGGGTGGTTTCCCTATCTTTCGTTATGGTTTTTTATACCATTCATAAGAATTTATTTTAACAGGTTTCCCGTCCCTCCCCAGACCCGCCATGCCGTGCGGGAAGGGGCCGCGCGGGATTTCCCGCCACGACCGCGCCCCTCTCCACCGGCCCGGTGACGACCGCTCCTGCCCCCACAACCGCCCTCTCCCCAATGAATAATTTTGGCAAAACTACGGCTCCCGCGCATATCCATGCATTTTCGCCCACATGAACGCCGCCGCACAGGCAGGCGGTTGGCGAGACATGCACACCCCCTCCCAGCACACAGTCGTGCTCCACGACGGCCCCTGTGTTGACGATGCACCCGTCCCCCAGGACCGCGCAGGCATTGACCATGCTGCCGGGCAGCAGGGCGCACCCCGCCCCCACCAGCGCAAAGGAGCTCAAAAAGGCCCTGGGATGGATGAGGGCGGGAAGCTGGTAACCCAATCCCCTGGCCCTGCCGAGCCACTCCATACGGTGCTCATTGTCCCCGAGGGCCACATGGACGAAGGCAAAGGCGTGGCGCAGGCGGGACAAGTCCCCAAAAACGCCGAGAACGGGCAGTCCACAGCATGTGGTCAGCCCGCCGTCGTCCAGATATGCGATTTGGTCGAAGCATTTCATGGCCAGAGCACAATCCCCTATGACCCTTCCGTGCCCCCCCGCTCCCAGGATGAGCAGCCGTTTCATGGCCTGCATGCCTCCGGATGGGCGGCATACCAGCCCACCGTCTGGGCCAGGCCCGCATCGAAGGGGATTTTGGCCTGCCAGCCCAAGGCCTGTGTGGTCTTGTCGCAGCTGATGGCATAGCGCCTGTCATGCCCCTTGCGGTCGGCGACAAACTCTATGAGCCCCTCCCCGATCTCCTCATCCTTGCGCGCAAGCAGCGAGATCACCGTCCTGACGATGGTCAGATTGTCCCGCTCCAGGCCGCTGCCCACGTGGTATATCTCCCCCGGCCTGCCCCGCTGAAGCACGGCGAGCAGCGCCCGGCAGTGGTCCCGCACGTGGATCCACTCCCGCACGTTCTTTCCGTCCCCGTAGATGGGCACATTCTGATGGTCCAGAGCCCGGGCGATACACAGAGGGATCAGTTTCTCCGGGTACTGGCCCGGCCCATAGTTGTTGCAGCAGCGGCTGATACATACCGGCAGCCTGTGGGTCTCCCAGTAGCTCATGACGAACAGGTCGGCCGCCGCCTTGCTGGCCGCATAGGGACTGCGGGGACAGAGCCCATCCCCCTCGGCGAAGGGCTTCCCCCCCTCAAGGGGCAGAGCGCCGTAGACCTCGTCCGTCGAGACCTGCAGAAAGCGCACGCCGCCCACATACCCCTCCCCCCGCGCCCAGTAGCGCCGGGCACAGTCCAGGAGGTTCAGCACGCCCGTCACATTGGTACGGGCAAAATCCGTGGCATTCTCTATGGAGCGGTCCACATGGCTCTCCGCCGCAAAGTTGACAATGACGCTGATCCGTTCCCGGGCCAGCAGCGAGGAGACCAGGGCGGGATCGCAGATATCCCCCCGCACAAAACGGTAGCGCGGCCCCTCCGCAATCCCCTGCAGATTGGCTGCGCGCCCCGCATAAGTCAGTTTGTCCAGATTGACGATGCGCAGGTCCTTGGTCCCCTCCAGCATCATGCGGATAAAATGGGAACCGATGAAGCCCGCGCCGCCTGTCACCAGCCAGGTTCGCATGCTCGTGATCCTCCCCCTTTTTTTCAAGTATATGCTGGGGGAGGCGGGAAACTTGCCAACCTTTTTCCGGCTGTCAGTCGTCATCCCAGTCGCCGCCGTCATCATCCTCCTCGTCATCGTCGTCCCGTCCGTCGTCATCATCGTCGTCATCGTCGCCGTCGTCGTCATCCCGGTTCTCCGGCCTTACATCCCGGCCCTTCCCGCCGCCGTCGTCATCGCTGTCATCGTCATCATCATCGTCGTCATCATCGTCGTCGTCGTCATCGTCGTCATCATCGTCGCCGACGTCATCGTCATCGCTGTCGCCGTCATCGCCGTCCCTGCCGTCCTCCCCGGAGCTGGGGCCCTGTCCGGCGCTCTCCCCCAAAGCAGGCTCGTCGCCGTCCCATTCCGACTCCTCCCCGGGGTTGGCCCGGAAAAAGCCGGTCAGACGGCCCTCCTGCCACTCCACACACAGGGTATAGAGGCTGCCCTCGCTCACGCCCTCGGCCATCAGCAGCCATTCGTCCCCATCGCTCTCCAAAAAGGTGCAGGGGATCTGTCCGCCTGCGGCGTCCAGCAGAAATACCGTCTTCCCCCGGGGATCAAGCTCGCCGGTGAACTCCGCCTCCAAACGGCCTCTCCCCTTGTACTCGATCTCCTCGAGCCAAAGGTCACCGTGACCCAGCCACTCCCGGCTCTGATAGATTTCATTCAGAGAGGCGCCGGGATCCTGTTCCGTAGCCTGAGCAATGGCGCTCTGGAGGCTCCTGTAGTCCTCCTCGGGCAGTTTTTGCACGTGCAGGCTGGCGCCCGCGCTGCTGCCAGCGATCAAGGCGTCCGCCGTCTGTGCCAGTTCCTGTTCATACCGCTCGGCCAGGCCCATGTCCCGGCTGGATACGGTGAGGCGCACGTCCCCGCCCGTTTTCAGGTAGCCCGCCTGGATGGCTCCGCCGATCACGCGGGTCAGGCAGTCGCCCGCGCTGCCTCCGGTCTCCACATCCAGGAGCAGTGTCTGGCCGTCGCTGTTGAGTCCCTCCGCGCCCACCACTTTGCCGAAGCGGTTGACGGAGAGGTGCACCGCCGGGTTGATGGACACATCCACATAGAGGACGGGGGAGAGATAGGCATAAATTCCCCAGACCATGCAGAGGCAGGCAGCGCAGGCGGCAATGCCGCCGTACAGCCGGGCCAGGGGATGCTTTTTGGGGGCCGCGGGGAGCAGAACCTCCATGCCCGTCTCCCAGCCCGGGAGAGCGGGAACCTTCTCCACGCCGCCGTTTTCGGTCATAACCGTGGCGGATCTGCCGCGCACTTCCAAAATGACAGCCCTCATGCCTTTGCCTCCTTTCCGGCGTCCCGCCTGATATATTGCTGCAAATAGGGGTAATCCCCGCTGGAGATGAGCACCGCCGCCACCAGATAGCGCCGGTGGCGCTCGAGCAGCTTGCGGCTGATCCCCAGGGAGAGGGCGGCCTCGGAGATAGGCAGACGGCCCCGCAGGGCCCCCTCCCGCCAGGCCGGATTTTGCATCATTGCGCCCACCGCCCGCATGCACTGCTCACGGGTGCCCTCCTGTTTGGGGGCAGCGGAGGCCAGATCGGAAAAACCGATGGAATGCTTTGCCAGGGCCGCCGACAGCCGGGCAATCTCCTCCCGCCGGGCCTCCTGCTCCATCTTCATTTCGTGGGCCTGCACAGAGGCTGCGTTCACCGCCGCCTGGCCGGCCTCCTCCTCAAGAGACACATGGCCCCTGTGCCAGCGGGCCTCCCTGCGTCCATAGTCGATCAGCCTTCTCGAGAGAACAGTACGGGCGAAAGGCAGGAAGGCCCCCTTGTCCGGCGAGTAGGCGAGCACCGCCTCGGCAAAAGCGGTGAGCCCGGCGTGTACCGCCTCCTCCCGGGCCCCTCCCGTTCTCTGAAGCACCTCTGAGAGCACAAAAGGCCGGTACTCCCTCATCAGCGCCGCCAACTCCGTCTCATCTGTCCGGGCCGCCAGCGCCCTCCCATTCAAATCCGCCATTCCATCCTCTGGGCCCGCCCTGCTGCGGAGAGCCGCCCCGCGGGGGCGGCCCTCCTATCGGGCGTCCCCCTTCTCCCTTTCTTTTTTGATGCCCTCATTATACAGGAAGCGGGCCGGCGCTGTCAGCCCCCTCCCCTGCGCCCTGTCACCTTCGGGCCGGAAAATTATATTGACCTGGAAGCATCCATTCCAGCTCCGGCAGGCTTTTCCACGTCCCCTCTCATGGGCGGTACAGAGAGGATCTCCTAAATAAGGCAGCACAAAAATCGGGGGAAACCCCTCTGGCCCGCCATGCCAACCCCGGGGGAATTAACGCGCCGCCGCCCGGAACCCGCCATTCCAGGAGCGGGCGCCCCTCCTTAGCGCCGGTCTTTTAACCCGGAGCAGGCCCAAACCCTGGCCAAGCAGCTCTGAAAAAATCGGCCTCTCTTCCGCCGGCTGCAGCGCCCCGTTTATGCGGACGGGAGGAACGGCTTTTACGCAGTTCCTCCCGGCATTTTACTGTTTAATCATCCCAATCGTCATCGTCGTCGTCATCGTCATGGCGGTCGTCCCAATCGTCGTCGTCCCAATCATCGTCGTCATCCCAATCGCCGTCATACCAGTCGTCGTCATCGCCGTCCGGCTCGTACTGATAGCCCCTGGTGGCCTGGAAGGTGCCGGTGATAGTGGCGGCCGACCCATCGGCCCGCAGCTTCGCGCCTTCGATGATGAAGGTGTAGGTCTCGCCCGCCTTAAGACCGGTGACACGCAGAGTGCAGTCGTCGCTGTCCTTGCCGGTCAGGCTCACGGCATAGGCTTTGCCCGTGGAATCCACAACCGTGGCCTTGGCTCCGCTCTCCCATTTTACCTTGTTGAAAAAGTCCACCTCCAGCCTGCCGTTGCCCTTGTACTCGATCTCCTCCACCGTGGGAGCGATGGAATCCGAGTAGCCTGGACGGGTTTTGAAGCCGGAGTACGTTTTGAAAGTGCCTGCGAGGGTCTGGGTATTGCTCTCCCCCCTGGCCCTAACGCCGCTGACCTGAACGGTGTAGTCCATTCCGGCGGACAGGCCCTTGACCTTGAACGTCAGCTCGTCGTCATCCTTGCCCGTGATGGAGGCGGCGTATGTTTTGCCCGCGCTGTCCTTGACCGTGACGGTGGGGGAGGAATAGCGCACATCCCGGTTGAACTCCACCTCAACCACGCCGTTCTTCTTGTACTCGATCTCCTTGAGGGCCAGCGCTTTTGCGCCGGTGGGAGAGGAGGTATAGGCCAGGCTGCCCACCGCCGCCGCAAGGGCGGTCGCGGCGGCCGCGATACCGAGGGTCAATTTCTTCATGGTGTCAATCTCCTTTCATTTAAAAAAAGCTGTTCGAACAATTGTATGATGCACCGTGCCGGTGCTTTCTTTTGCCTTCGCCTTAATATTCGAAGACCCCGGAACAATTTCCGGGGTCTTTGAAAAAAATATAAATTATTTTTTTGCGGGGATTTCCCCGCCCTCCACCATCTCGCTGTACGGCACGCCCGAGAGGATATATCCGAGGACCCGCCGCCGCAGGGGGATCATCCCCTCCGGAAGCCTGTCCACCTCAAACCAGGCCAGGCCGGAACACTTATGGGGCTCGTTGATGACCGGGTTCCCGACAAACTTCTCCACCACAAAATAGAGGTCATAGTAGGTGGGAAGGCCGCCTGTGCCCACCCGATGGCAGAGGTAAACAAACCTCAAATCCGCAGGCTCGGCCTCGATGGAGAGCTCCTCGCGGCATTCCCGGCAGAGGGCTTCCCCGGCCGTCTCCCCCCCATCCACATGGCCGCTCCCCGAAAAATCCCAAAGGCCATCCATATAGCCCGTGTTGGCCCGGCGGTGGAGCAGCACCCGCCGCACGCCGTCCGCCTCCCGGAGGATCACAGGAAAGACTGCCGAGAGAGATTTGAAATGCTCTGCCATCCTCTCTACTCCGTGGTCAGCTTCATGTAGCCCTCTTTAACGACGCCCCAGCGCCGCAAAGGCCAATCGATGGCGAGCGTCAGGGCGGCGGGGAAGAGGAAATGGAGCAGGGCGATCTTGAGCAGCACCATCCAGGGCCCGTCTACGGGGGCCATCACCGCCCAGGTGCCCACCTGGCCCACCAGACCGGAGGTACCCATACCCGCGCCCATGGCGTTGTTGGTCATCTGGAAAATCGTGGTGGCCAACGGGCCAAGGACGGCAGAGGCCAGCGTGGGGGCGATCCATATCTGGGGATGACGCACGATGTTGGGCACCTGGAGCATAGAGGTCCCCAGGCCCTGGCTGATAAGTCCGCCCCACCGGTTCTCCCGGAAGGAGACCACGGCGAAGCCCACCATCTGACAGCAGCAGCCAACCGTGGCCGCGCCTGCGGCCAGACCCTCCAGCCCCAGGGAGATGGCGATGGCCGCACTGGATATGGGGGCGGTCAGAGCCATGCCCATAACCACCGAGACAATGATGCCCATGGGGATGGGCGCGAGCTGGGTGGCACTGTTGATAAAGCTGCCCAGCCAGGTCATGAACGCGGAAATGCCGGGGCCGACAAACTGCCCGGCCAGGCCGCCCGCCACCAGCGTAGCCAGCGGCACCAGCACGATGTCCACCGGGGTCCTGCCCGCCACAAAGCTGCCGATCTCTGCGCCCACCACGGCCGCGATATAGCAGCCCACCGGGCCGCCCGCCGCATATCCCAGCGCGCCGACCGCGGCGCAGGAGAACATAGCCAGGGGCTTGGCCTTAAGACCATAGGCCACAGCCATACCAATTGCACAGCCCACCACCGGGGAACTGGCTGAGAGCATGTCCGCAATAAACTGCAAAAAGCCCATATAGGGCAGCTTTGCAATCTGCCCAATGATGAGGCCGATGATGAGGGAGGAAAAGAGGCCGAGGGCCATAGCCCCCAGCGCGTCGATGAAATACCGCTTGCATACCCTCTTGCAGGCCTCCCAGAGACTGTTTTTCGATGACACCATGACTTCATTACCCCTTACACAAAATAATCTGAATCAATCCAGCGAAGCATTTTCCGCCCGCAGACGGACGTCCGCCCCGCGCCCCGGCCGGGCGGAAGCGGGAACGCGGGCAAACGGCAAAGCGGGTATCTCCCCCTCTCCCGTGTGCCCGCGCGGCAATTCGTCCACAGGCGCGCTGCCGCTCCCATCCACGCCTTCACCCGCAGACCGCTCCCGTACTCTGACCCGGCAGGGAGCGGGAGCAGCAGGCAATTATCCCCTGTCTCCCCTCCTCCGCTTCCGGAGGAGGTCGAGCAGCAGACCGAAAAGCATAACAGCCAGAAAAACCCCGGCCCAGATCAGCCAGCCATTGCTGACCGTCCCGCCGCCCGGATCCACATTCCTGCGCTCAAAGAGCAGGCCGCACACAAATCCCAGGACGTAGCCGGCGCCTGTGGACGCCCCCAGATACCGGCAGTCCGTGACGGCAGCCGCCAACAGCACAACCAAACCAGCTCCCGCCAGCAGGCCGGGCCATTCCTTCATTCCGTGGAGATCAAAGAGCGCACAGCCGCACAGCCAATAGGACAGGGCCAAACCCGCCAGGGAGAGGGCCGTCCAGAGCGCTCTTCGCCTCATATTCTCTCTTTTCAAAGCTCCTCCTTTTCTTTCACGAAGCCGCAAACGGCTCTGCCGCTGACCACATCGGCGGCCAGCCAAAGCGGTCTGTCCGCCAGCTCATATACCGCAATAAAGTCCGCCATATCCCCGCAGCCGGAACAGATACCAGGAAAAAGGTTGGGGCGGCCGTCCAGAATACGGGGCTGGAAAGCGAGGGTGCTCTCCCCCTCCAAAATGGCCGCGTAGAAGATCTCCGCCTCCACCAGGTCCTGGAAAATGTGGCTTCCGAAGGAGAGCTCGGGCTGATAACCCGCCTCGCTGCTCGACACCTCGCACAGGGCGGTGAACTCACTGATCTGCGCAAACGTGACGGGCACCCCCAGCTCGGGCGAGGATGTTCCGATGCGCCCCGGCGTAAGCAGCAGAAGGGATTTCCCCTGTCCCCCATAGTGCCTGCCGATCTCCCCCACCAGCCGGGCGACAGCCCCCTTCCGGCGATAGGGGTAGTGATAATAGCCCTTGGGATCGATAGAGACCACCACGTCGATCCCCCGGTTGACTGCTCCCATCGTGGAACCCTGCAGGGCAAAGAGCGTGTCCTCCGGGGTCAGCGCGGGCAGCTCCACCTGTGCGGCCAGCCCCGCCACCTGGAGCGGGCGGCACTGGAGCAGGTTGAACATCCATCTGCCGCTCTCATTGAAGTTGACGGTAAACTCGATATCCACCGGGTAGTCATACTGCCGCTGCAGAACGGCAAGAATCTGCAAAAACGCCCCGGTAAAGCCCTCCTGCGCCACC
>JAHZEH010000069.1 GCA_019421925.1 Clostridia bacterium | reverse complement strand
CGTGGACGTATACGAGCAGACGGGTTGTTCGGTCCTGGGCGTGCAGGAGGTTCCAGACAGCCAGGTGAGCAAATACGGCATCGTCGACCCGGCCAGCCCCTTTGCGGGCGGATTCTGCCGGGTGAGCGACCTGGTGGAGAAGCCCTCCCGGGCCGTCGCCCCCTCCAACATCGCCATCATGGGGCGCTATATCATCACCCCTGAGATCTTCTCCATCCTGCGGGACGCGCGGCCCGGCCTGGGCGGGGAGATCCAGCTAACGGACGCCCTGCGCGCCCTGCTAGGGGTGCAGAATATGTATGCCTGTGAGTTTGATGGATTCCGCTATGACATCGGCGACAAACTGGGTTATCTGGCGGCCACGGTGGAATATGCCCTGCGTCATGAGCAGCTCTCCCCCGCCTTTGCCCGCTATCTCGCCAACGTCTCGCTCTCCAAGAACCTGCCCGTACACGAGGCCATTGCAGCCGAACTCAAGCGCCGCAAACAGCTCGAGGAGGAGCATCGCATCTAAAATCAAAAATATACTGAGGTATTCCATGAGTCAGATTCGAGATATTTCCCTCGCCTCCCAGGGCGAACAGCGCATCCAGTGGGCCCGGGCGCATATGCCCCTGCTGGCCCGGCTGGAGGAGGAGTTCTCCCGCACCCGGCCCTTTGAAGGGCGTAAGATCTCCGTCTCCGTCCATCTGGAGGCCAAAACCGCCCGTCTGTGCCGCCTGCTTGCGGCGGGCGGCGCACAGGTAGCCGTCACCGGCTCCAACCCGCTCTCTACCCGCGACGACATCTGCGCCGCCCTGGCCGCCTCCGGCATGGAGGTGTACGCCTGGTACGGCGCTTCCCCCGAGGAGTACACCGCCCACCTGAAAGCTGCCCTCTCTTTCGGGCCGGATATCATCATAGACGACGGCGGGGATTTCCTCAGCCTGCTCCACAGGGAGCTCTCCCATCTGTCGGAGGGGATCCTGGGGGGCTGCGAGGAGACCACCACCGGCGTGCTGCGCATGCGCGCCCGGGAGCGGGAGGGTTCTTTGAAGTTCCCCATGTTCGCTGTGAACGACGGGGAGTGCAAGCACCTCTTCGACAACCGTTTCGGCACCGGCCAGTCCGTGTGGGACGCCGTCATGCGGCTGACCAATCTGGTCATCGCCGGAAAGAATGTCGTGGTGGCGGGCTTCGGCCACTGCGGCCAGGGAGTGGCGGAGAAGGCCCGGGGCCTGGGGGCCCGCGTCATCGTCACCGAGGTCAACCCCGTGCGCGCCATAGAGGCGGCCATGCAGGGGTATCTTGTCATGCCCATGGAGGAAGCCGCCAAAATAGGCGACATCTTCGTCACGGTCACAGGCTGCTGCAACGTCATCACGGGCAAGCACTTCATGCTCATGAAGGAGGGCGCCCTCTTGGCCAACGCCGGCCATTTCGACGTTGAAGTGGATGCGGCCACGCTGCGGGATATCGCCGTGCGCGAGGAGCTTCTGCGCAAGGATATCGTGGGCTATACCCTGCCCAATGGCAAAACGGTCTGCCTGCTGGCCGAGGGCCGCCTGGTCAATATCGCCGGAGGCGACGGTCATCCCGCCGAGATCATGGATATGAGCTTCGCCCTCCAGGCCCTCTGCGCCCTCTATGTGAACCAGCACGCCTCGGAACTCAAACCGGCAGTCTATGACGTGCCCCGGGACATCGACCTTTCTGTCGCCCGCATGAAGCTCTCCACCCTCGGCCTGTCTATCGACGCGCTGAGCCGGGAACAGGAGCAGTATCTGGCCGGCACGGGCGAATAATTTTATGGGGAGTTTTGGCCTTGAATACGCTTTTTAAAAACGCTTCCATCCTTCTGCCCGGCGGCGAGGTTACCACTGGCTGCCTGGGTGTCCAGAATCATCTGATCGCATTTGTCGGGGACGTCCCTGAGGGTTTCCAGGCGGAGAAGGTTATCGACTGTGAGCGCAACCTCCTCATGCCCGGCTTTGCCAACGCTCATACCCACCTGGCCATGACCCTCTTTCGGGGTATTGCCGACGATATGGACCTGCAAACCTGGCTTGAGACGCGCATCTGGCCCCTGGAGGACAAGCTGACGGATGAGGATGTCTATTGGGGCACCCTGCTGGCTCAGGCGGAGATGATCCGGGGCGGTTGTGTCTGTTCCAACGACATGTACTATTTCACCGACGCAATTGGCCGTGCCGTGGCGGATTCAGGAGCACGCGCCCTGATTACCCGTACGGTCATGGGCAACGGCGAGGACGGCCTCAGCCGCCTGCGGGAGTCGGAGGCCGCATTCCAAACCTGGAATGGCGCTGAGAACAACCGCATCCAGGTCGCCACTGCTGTGCACGGGGAGTATACCACCGGCCGCAGCATCCTCTCTGCCGCGGCTGAATCCTCCGCCAAGCTGGGCACCAAACTGCATATCCATGTCAGCGAGACCTTTCAGGAACACGAGGCCTGTAAAAACCGTCATAACGGTATGACCCCCCTGGCCGTCCTGGACACCTTGGGCCTGATCGGCCCCAACTCTCTACTCGCCCACTGCGTGCACGTGGAGCTGCAGGATATCGGCACCATCGCCGCCCGGGGGGCCACCGTCCTCCACTGTCCCCAGAGCAATCTGAAGCTGGGCAGCGGCGTCGCCCCCATTCCCGCCATGCTGGCCGCAAAAATCAACGTGGCCCTGGGCACCGACGGCGCATCAAGCAACAACAATTTGGATATGTTTGAAGAGATGCGGCTCGCTGCAACGCTGCACAAGGGCATGACCCTCAGCCCCACAGTTGTGACGGCCTCCCAGGCCCTCTCCATGGCTACCTACAACGGCATGAAGGCCATGGGCTGGAACAGCGGCGTGCTGGCCCCCGGCTGCCTCGCGGATCTTATTATGGTGGACACCTATGCCCCCCATATGCTTCCGCGAAACAATTTGCTCAACCACATCGTCTATTCTGCAGGAACAGGCGACGTCCTCATGACCATGGTGGACGGCCATATCCTCTACGAGCGCGGTGAATTTTACACCATTGACATGGAGAGGGTCGCCGCCGAGATCAACCGCCTGCAGGAGAAATACTATTGATTTATACATAGAAAGGACTGCCATGCTCCGTAGATATTCCGCTATCCTTGCCGCTGTGATGGTAGCCGGCCTGCTCGCCGGCTGCTCGGGGAACAATCCCGGCGCCCCCACGCCCACCGCCACAGCCGGCCAACCCATAACCGCAGAGTTTGAGCAGATATCCTCCGGCGGTAAAGCTCTCGAGGATATCAACGCCAAGGCGCTGACTCTGGAGCACCAGGAGGATTCGGCCACCGTAACCCTCCAGTTCGTACTGGGCAGCCAGCTCTATGGCGGGGAGGAGTTCGCCACGGACGACATCCCCTCCTATACTGCGTACTGCACAGGCGACCCGGCCCGCTTCGTCCTGGAGTTTGAGAGCATGAACTACTGGGATTATTCCAGCAGCGTCAGCGTCGATCAGGACGATCCCATCTTCTACACCATTTTCAAGCAGGTACAGAGCAACGACAACCGCTTCCGCATCTTCTTCCAGCTCAAGCAGAATGTCAGTTTCAAGGTGACGGAGGGGGAAGGGAGCCTGACCATCCAGTTCTCCCCCGCTCAGGCGGAGAGCAAAACGCAGTATTTTGTTACAGCGGACGCCATCTCCCAGTTCTCTGAGGGCTCTATCTCCGACGACATGGGCCTTTTTCCCACCCTGTGCAGCGATCTGCACAACACCATCCTGATCTCCAAGCCCTACCCCTCTCAGCAGGAGGCCGAGAGCGCCAAGGCGCAGATTCTTGAGAAGCTCTCCCCCATTCTGCCTGATATCAGCCTCGGCACTGTCTCTCTGACCGGCAACGAGCTGCCTGAATACATCGGGGGCAGCGATTATGCCGAGGTCTATGAGCACAAGATTGTCAGCAAGAACGGCATTCCTTCCACCCTTCCCGTGGTCATCCCCGACGGCATGTACCTGTGTTCAACCCCGGACGGGCGCAAATCCATTTTCAGCCGCCAGCTCAAAGAAGAGCAGCTCCAGGATACGGACGACACCATCATGAATATGGAGGAGCTTTGGATCATGGACGCGGGCGGCGCCCTCAAACGTCTGAGCGAGACGGAGTTCGCCACCATTGAAATGGCCTCTTTCTCTCCGGATGGCCGCAAGCTGGCCATTCTGGAGCGTGCGGGTGAGACCTCATACCTCTACGTGTACGACATGGACACCAACACCCTGAGCAACCTCTCCGAGGAGGGGCTGGGACAGATCACCAGCAATTTTATCTGGGACGTCCTGGGCAGCGCCATTTTTGCCATCAGCGGCAACGAGTCCATGCAGCTGCTCAAATACGACTTCACCATTCTCGACGAGACCCAGCGCATCTCCGCTGTGGAGGAGCGCACCATTGAGGAGGGCGACCTCGCCTTCTATAACAGCGACCTCTATTTTGCAAATGTGACCGAGGAGGGCGAGGAGCGCATCTATAAAATCAAGCCCGAGGGCGGCATGCGCGCAGAATTCGCGACGGGAGGCAGCTTCCGCATGTCCCCGGACGGCCGCTATATGGTCATTCTGGAGTCCGCCGGCATTGGGGCAGACGACGAGGAGACCGTCAACAACACCAGCCTGAAGCTCAAGAACATGAGCACCGGCGAAGAGGCCTATCTCGTGAAGGACCGCTATATCGTCAGCTTTGACTGGGCTCCCAACGGCATCCTCTACTACACCGAAGGGAACGACGCATCCGCCGAGGAGGAGTACGGCTTCACGCTCTTCAGCTTCAACATTGAGACCAAGGAGCTCACAGAGTGCGTGGACATGGTGATGGCCGATTTCTTCACCACTCCCGATCCCAACACCCTCTATCTCCCCTATATGTATATCAGCGACGAAACCCGCATCCGCGCCACCTACCAACTGGATCTGCGCACCCTCAGCAGCGCGCAGTAAAAGGCGCCGGGGCGGCAAAGAGCGCCCGCCGGACAAAACCGGCGGGCGCTCTTTATTTCATGCGCACCCTGCCCTTCGCTTTCTTTGTGCGAAACCCCTTGTCTGTTCGCCCTGTTCCCTGTATAATGGAGATGAATAATCCCCCAGTGCAGAGTAGGCCTCGCGCGTTAAGTGTTGGAAGGATGGGAAGTAGCCTCCAAACGAAGGGCATTTGCCCGCGGTGCGTCGCCGCGTCCGCTGCTGAATATCGCCACAGCGTTTGCGCATCCAGCGTGAGCGTTTGGCTTTGTTTTTGCCAGCCTGCCATCCTTACGGGGGAAAGGAGGCTTTTTTTATTATGCACACCCCTATTGTCAACACACGTCGCCTGGCAACATGCGGGCTGCTCATCACGGTCAGCGTTGTCTTTGGCGGAATGCTCAAAATTCCGCTCAACCTCTTCGGGGCCTACTCCTTAAAGCTCAGCTTTAGTATGATCCCCATCTTCATCGCCGCAGTAAAATACGGTCCGGTCTACGGCGGCATCTGCGGGGGCGCCGCCGATTTCATCCAGGCCATTCTCTTCCCGGTGGGCGCCTACAACCCCCTGTTCACCTTAACGGGCATTGTGTTGGGCATGGTCCCCGGCCTCTTCTTCGCCCACGGGGAGGAGCCCACCTTCAAACGGCTGGCCTGCGCTATCACCACCGGTCAGATCATCGGCTCTGTTCTGCTCAACACCACGTTCCAGGTCATCAGCTACGGCCTGCCCTGGGCCATCATCGGACCCCGGGCGCTCAATCAGGCCATTTTTATCCCCATTTATACCGTCATCACGTACATCCTCGTGCAAAAGATTCCTAATTTAAGATTACGTTGACGTTGTATGCAAAGTTGATCCACTCGTTTTGCATGGACTTGAGCGCATCGCGCCCTTCCCACGTGATGCGGTAAAACTTTCTCGGCACCTGTCTCTTCTCCTGAGGCTGCTCCCAGTAGCTCTCGATGTATCCTCCGTCCTCCAGGCGGTAGAGTACGGGGTAGAGCGTGCCCTCCTTGATCTGAAAGTAGCCGCGGCTCTTTCGGGAGAGCTCCTGAATGATCTGGTAGCCATAGAGGTCGTTATCCTTGAGCAGAAACAGCACAAGAATCTCCATCACGCCCTTCTTCATCTGTCTCTGGATACCCTCCATCCCCGAATCCGCCATGACAGTCCTCCTCCATACCATGATTTTGTTACCCTCAGCGTGGTGCCTTTTTTTACAGTTGCCGTCCCTTGGAATCGTCCCGCCATGCCTTCGGGCCCGCGCCTCGTCCCCGTTTATTGAAACCTTTGAAACTCGCGGGATTCAACGGGCTGGCTTTGCGGCAGTTCCCAAACAGACGGCCTCAACGAACAAAAAGGTTGGCTCAGCCCTTTACGGCGCGTTGTCTCTATCCACCTGAGCGTATAAATTTATGGTAGCCTAAAAAAATCCAAAACGCAACAAAAACCGCCGGGGAAACGGCGCTGGAAAACAGCATAGTCTTATCTTTTGGAAAACGGCATAGCTTCAGCTATGCCGTTTTCCCGTTCCGAATTATGCGAAGAACCCTCCTGACTTCTCAAAGCCCCCAACGGTTGGAAAGAAACTCTGCCGGCACCATGGACTCAGCGGTAAATGGACAGCTTGGTCAAAAGCCTGTCTGGCGGCGAGCGTCAGCGGCTTTTTTATCGTGCTGGCTTTGATCTCAAATCTCCAGCTCGTTTTCTTGACGAATTAACAGCCTGTCTTGACTCAAAAGACCGTCGGGAGGTTTGGAAAATCCAAATCGGCATTTTCCGGATATCCGCAGAAAATACTGGCCTCCCCCTCTGCTATGGCAGGTATAGACACAGCTCTTTTCGGGGCTGTTTCCGTAGAGTTCTCCAAATAGGAACAGGGCGCAGCAACAAATTCCACGGGAAGCGGAAAAGATCCAGCTAGGCCTTCGCCGGGTCGATGATAAAGAAAGTGATCGTCCCCTCGCAGACCAGCTTGCCGTTTACGCTTGCCTTTCCGTGCCCAATGCCCGCAAAGCCTTTGAGCTTTTCAATCTGTACATCCAGGTCCATCACGTCGCCCGGATGCACCATGTTCCGGAACTTCACCCGGTCGACCCCTCCCAAAACGGCCAGCTTGCCCTTAAACTTCTCCATACTGAGCACCAGGACCGCGCCCAGCTGGGCCAGGGACTCGATCATCATCACGCCCGGCATAACGGCATGTCCTGGGAAATGGCCGTGGAGCAGTTCCTCCTCCCCGGTCACGTGTTTGCGCCCCGTAATGTGCAGATTTTCAAAATCCGGATCATCCGCCTCATCCACCATTAGCATAGGGTCGCGATGGGGAATGATCGACTTGATCCTCTCGAGCGAAAGCATTACATCCATCCTTTCAAACTTCTGAAAGGCCCGCGGCCTTCCCTTTTCAACTGACTGATGTCAGTTCAATTATGGTGTTCAGTATAGTGATTCTTCCCAATTCCGTCAATCTTTAGCGGGTGCAACCAGCATTCCCCGGATTAAATTGTCTTTTTAGACGGCCTTACTGCTCAGGGGGCATAACGGCGTCCCGCCCACACAGAAAAAGGGGGCTGGCCGCGCCATGCCCCCTTCTTCTTCATCAGAACCGTCCGCTCAGATAATGTACTCCTTCTTCTTCGCGGGCATTGCCGCCAACTCCGCCCTCTTCTCATCATATCCCCGTTTGCCCAGCAGCGCATAGGTGGCCTGTTTGCCCCCCTCAACACCGGGCTGGTCAAAAGCGTTGATCCTCAGGAGCTCTCCGGCAAAAGCGGTCTCCATCTCAAAAAGGAAGAGCAGCTCGCCGATGGTGAAAGCGTTCACTGCGGGCAGCGTGATGGTGTGGCTGGGACGGCCCGCCCTCATAATGGCATACTCCGTGGCCTTCTGCTCCGCCTGGATGAGCTCGTTCATGGAGTGCCCACCCAGGAAAGCCACGTCCGGGATATCCTCAAAACCGTGGGGGATGGGCGTCTCGCAGCGGTACCGGTCCACCCCCAGGAAGGTAATCACCTTGTCAAAGGGTCCCTCGGCATAGAGCTGTACCTGGCTGTGCTGGTCGGTCACGCCCAGCGCCTTGACCGGCGTCTGCCCTGCAAACACGCCGCTGCCATCCTTGCCGTAGCGCTTGCCCAGGGACTCAGCCCAGAGCTGCGCGTACCAGTCAGCCATATATTTGAGGGAATCGGCATAGGGCATTATCACGGAGATATTCTTGCCCCGGCGCATGGAGATCACCTGAAGGGCAGCCATCATATAAGCCGGGTTCTTCCATACGTCCTTCTCCTGGCAGATCCCGTCCATGTAGGCCGCGCCCGCCAGCATCTCCTCAATATCAATTCCGCAGACCGCCGCGGCGAGAAGGCCGACAGGGCAGAGCTCACTGAACCTGCCGCCCACTCCATCCGGCACATAGAAGGTCTTAAGGTTATTTTCCCGTGCAATTTTGATGAGATTGCCCTTCTCCGTATCCGTGGTGGCGATTACGTGCCCGCCCCAATCCTCGCCGTAACGCTCCCGGAGGAGGGAGGTCA